>JAITRD010000203.1 GCA_031288575.1 Treponema sp.
GGGCGCCTTTTGTACGGTTCTTGATTATGCCGAAACCCAGTTGGAATCTGAAAGGGCGGTTGCCGAAAGGGAAGCCTATACGATAGAGATAATAAAAGCGGATATGACCGAAAAACTGCCCTTTGAAAACGAAATTTTTGATATCATCTTTCATCCTGTATCAAACTGCTATGTTGAGGACGTGTTGTTTATTTGGCGGGAATGTTACCGGGTCGTAAAAAAGGGGGGGCTCCTATTGGCGGGCATGGATAACGGCCTCAATTTTTTGTTTGACGACCCTGCGGCATACCCCTTGACGGTGGTAAACAAACTGCCCTTTAATCCCCTGAGGGATCCGGAACTCTATAAAAAACTCGATAGGGACAATGACGGCATTCAGTTCAGCCATTCCCTGGAAGAACAGATAGGAGGGCAATTAAAGGCCGGTTTTATCTTAACCGATTTATATGAAGATTACGACAGGACAGGATTGTTACGGGAATACGCGCCCCAGTATATCGCGACCCGGGCAATAAAGCCCTGTTAGGCATCCCCCGTTTCGGCGCTGCCCCGGAGAATCAGGGCCAGTTCCTTCCAGACAAGCTGGTCCCTTTCCGGCAGAGCGGCGAATTCTTCCTGCCTGCCATAGGCGGACAGTTCAATAAACTGCCCGACCCGGCGGTAGAGTTCGGCAAACTTATGCTCGTGGAATTCGACAAGCCAGGGGGGAATCCGCATGGGTTTTTGCCCCAGCCTTAGGCCCCGCTTTTGCCCCCCGGTTAATTTACCCTGGCCTATGAGGAGGAGTTTTTCGTAATGAGGGGCGCAGAGCCCCTCCGAAGCGGTAAAAATTTCCCGCAGCTCCCCCTCTTCCTTACTGTCCCCCCCCGACTGGGCAAGAAAACTCAGATACTCCTCCTCGATCCGATCCTGTTCCAGGCACACGGGACAGCGGCCCCGGAGTTTGGGGAATTTGCGGGTTTTAAAGGACAAGATCCGGTCCTCCAGGATATCCCGCCCCAGGATAGCCACCGCGAGGCCGTCCCGAAAGGAAACCAGGTTCCGGGAATGGAAGGGACAAAATCCCCCGGCGGCGCGGTGGGCCGCCCGGAACCCCCGGTCGGAAACGTGTTCAAAAAGCATATTATCAATATACCGCTCCGCCCGGTCCGCGACGATGCGGCAAAGGGGGCAGCCCGGTTTGGCCGCCGCTTTTTGGAGCTCAAAAAAATTGATATGCCGGTCCACCGCCATTAATTCCGTACCTCCAGGCTGCCGTCGCTCCGGGCAATAAACACGGCAGGCCGGAGCCGGGTGAAAAATCCGTTCTCCACCACCCCGGGAATATGGTTTAATGCAGCCTCCAGGGCGGGGCAATCCACGGGATGTTTAAAAAAAACATCCAGGAGGAGGTTTCCGTGATCGGTGATCACCGGCCCGGCCTTACGGACCGCTTCCCGAAGGATCGCCTCGCCCCCCCAGGCCTCCAGGGCCCGGATCACCGGGAGCCGGGCTTCGGGGACCACCTCCAGGGGCAGGGGAAACGTAAGCCCCAAATGCTCCGCCAGTTTGGCCTCATCCACCACGATGGCGTAGGCGGCGGAAGCATAGGCGACAATTTTTTCCGTCAAAAGGGCCCCGCCGCCGCCTTTAACGCAGTAGTTGTTATCGTCCACCTCATCGGCGCCGTCAATGGTAAGGTCCAGGGACCCGTTGATTTCCCGGGAATTCAGGGTGAAAAGGGGGATCCCCCACTTTTCACATTCGATAGAGGTTTGAAAACTGGTGGGCACAACCCGGATATCCCGGAGTTTTCCCTCCTTCAAAAGGCTGCCAATATAACGCACCGCGGGAATGGCGGTGGAACCGGTGCCGAGCCCCAGCTTCATGCCGCTTTTAACCAGGGCATCCACCGCCCCCTTCCCCGCCATTTCTTTCATTGCCTGCCGATCCATGATTTCCCCTTAAAATTGTATCCGGGACATAAGCTGGGCGGGAAAATCCCGTCCCATAAAATGAACATATTGGTACCGGGCCTGGCGGATAAACATATCCTGGCCGTTTAAGACCCGGCAGCCCGCCGCGGCGGCCCGTTTGAGGCATTTGGTCATTTCCGGCTTATAGATAAGGTCCATTACCAGCTCGCCGCCGGAAAAGGTATAAAGCTCCAGGGGATCCAGTTCGACATCCGGCTCCATCCCGGCGGAAGTGGTCTGGATGATAATATCCCTGTACCTGTCCATAAGCTCAATTCCCTTACTGTCCAGCGAAGCCCAGGCAAAACGGTAAGGGGCCGCTAAATCCCTGGCCCTGATGGCGGTCCGGTTCAAGACGAGGGCCTTGCCGCCGAGCCGGCATACCTCCGCCGCTACCGCCCGGGCCACTCCCCCGGCGCCGACAATGGTAATCCTTTTCCCCTTGAGGTTTTTCTTTCCGGCAAATTCCAGGAGGGAATCGGTAAAACCCGGCATATCCGTATTGGCCCCGATCCACCCCCGGTTGCCGCGGACAAGGGTATTACAGGCCTCGACAGCCAAAACCCCGGCGGATTTTTGGACCAGATAGGGCAATACCTCTTCTTTATAGGGAACCGTTACGGAAACTCCGGCCATGCCTAGTTCATCGGCTATCTGCATAAAAGGATGGAGGGAATCCGCCGGAAAGGGGACATACACCGCGTCGGTATTTTCGATGCCGAAAATGGTATTAAAAAAACCGGGGCTCGCGGTTGCTTTGAGGGGATGGCCCAGCACCCCGAAAACCTTTGTTTTGGCGGTAATGTCCCGGAAATGGTAGAGTTCAGCCAGTTCCCGGGGGCTAAACTGCCCCGGAGCGGCGGCGGGAATATCGGGCTCCCCCAGGGCGGAGGCATAGGTCAGATAGGAACCCAGGTGGGCCGCCAAAATCCGGGTGTTAGCGCCATAATACCCCATGCAAAGGAGGATCTTGTTTACATCCGCGGTTTCCCTGGCGGCCTGGTATACCCGCAGCACGTCATCGGTGGAATGGGACATTACCGCGACCTTAACAAGCTCATCCCCTACCCGGTTTAAAGCCCGGATATGTTCCGCCAGGTTTTCATCAACCCCCTGGATATTATGATAAGAACGGATGATCCTCGTGCCGAAGGTACGGGCCGCCTCTTCCAGGCTGGGAACACGGAGGTCCTCTTCCAAATCCACATAGGCAAAATTCCGGCGCCGGTCCGCCTCCGCGAAGGCAAGCCCCTTGGATAAGAGGCTGATCCGGGCCCCTTCCCCGCCGATAAACCGGCCGCCGTCAATATCCCGCCGGATGGTTAAAATCACGGGGAGCCCCGCTTTTTCGGGAAACCGGCGGATTAAAAAACGTTCGTCCGGATCAAGGCAGTCCACCCGCAGTTCGGCGATGTCCACATATTTCCTGTTTTTTTGCAGTATCTCAAGATTCCGGTCCAGGGTTTTTCCGGTAAGACAAAGGCATATTTTGGCCATAAAACTCCCTACAATACAATTCCGAAACTAAAAATCCGGACGGTATACAAAAAGGGCGGATACCGTTTCCGTACTATCAAAATTGATCCGCAGCTCCAGGGGCCAGCCCCGGCTGGGAAGGGAAAAGAGGCTATGATCCGCAAAATTCCGGCTTTCCTCCCCTAAAAGCAGGAGGACCCTTCCCCGGGGGTCTCCGATTTTTATATCATAAGCCGCGTTAAGGCCCAATTGCCAAACCCTGTCCTTGTATACATAAAAATCCCCCTGGGCGTAGACAAAAACCACGTCATCCTGCCATTCCTCAAGCCCCCGGAGGGCATACACCGATTTGGGTATCCCAAATTGGGAAACCATCCCTTCCAGGGTTAACCCGATCAGGGAAGCCGGATCCGGAAGGGCTTCATCCGCCCGGGAAGGAACAGCCGCGGCCAGCCAAAACATCAAGCAAAAAACAAAAAACCTTCGGGACCCGCAAAACCGCATAAGCTACTTTACCTGAGGCGGCACCCCTTTGCAAGCGGCGGAACTTTAACAAAAATGAGCGGCTGGGCGGGCAAAATTCCCCAGGGGGTCACGCTTGCTTTGCACGAGAAGGCTTTGTCTTTGCTCCCGGGAGGGTCCGATGGTGCAAAGCTTCGGTCAAGTGACCCCCTGGGGGATTTTGCCCGCCCAACCGGCCTTATTGTTTCTTTTGGGGGTTTAGACGGTAAATGCGGGAGCCCCGCTGTCCAACCAGCAATTCCAGGGAGTATCCCGGACGAAAAGGCTTATGGAGGTGCCACGCGGCAGGACCCCCCGATAGCGGGCATCAGGTCTCTTTGCCTCCCCCTTGCGGCAGATAGCCCGTTTTCCCCTCCCTCATCCAGGAATTTCTTCCCCCCCAAAGGACCCGCCTTTACGGCCTCACCTATTAAACGGAATAATAAGGCCGGCTGGGCGGGGAAAAACCCCAGGGGGACACTTGACCGAAGCTTTGCACCATCGGACCCTCAAGGACAACGACAAAGCCTTCTCGTGCAAAGCAAGCGTGGCCCCTTGGGATTTTTTCCCGCCCAGCCGGTTATTTTTGTTACGCTTCAATATCTGGCGATAAAAGTAAAGGCAGGGAAGCCCCGCTGTCCAACCAGCAATTCCAGGGAGTATCCCGGACGAAAAGGCTTATGGAGGTGCCACGCGGCAGGACCCCCCGATAGCGGCATCAGGTCTCTTTGCCTCCCCCTTGCGGCAGATAGCCCCCCTCATCCAGGAATTTCTTCCCCCCAAAGGACCCGCCTTTACGGCCTCACCTATTAAGCGGAACAATAAGGCCGGCTGGGCGGGAAAAAACCCCAGGGGGACACTTGACCGAAGCTTTGCACCAACGGACCCCAAGGACAACGACAAAGCCTTCTCGTGCAAAGCAAGCGTGGCC
>JAITRD010000027.1 GCA_031288575.1 Treponema sp.
GTCTTTAACGGCGGGAAAACCGGGGACCTTACCGCGGAGATCCGGGACACCCTGAAGGGCATCCAGTACGGCACCCTCCCCGACACCAAGGGCTGGATGCGGCCCGTCCTCTAAGGGCCCCATGAAGGCCGCCGCCGGTTTAAAGGGGAGATTAGCCGCCTCAATCTTTCTGTTTTTATTCCTCGGCCTGTTCCTGCCGGGGGAAAATTCCCTTTCCGCCCAGGTTTCCGGGGAAACCGGCGCCATTACCGCGATTTCCCTGTCAGGGCTCAAAAGGACCCGGGCTTTTGCCGCGGAACGGCCCCTGAAACGGTTTTTGGGCAGGGACGCGGAATTCCTCAATTACGACGAGGTGCGGGCGGTTATTCTGGATACGGGCATCCTGGAGCCCCTGGATGTCGCCGTGGCGGACAATCCTGAAGGGCCGGGCAAGGTACTGCGGGTAGAGGTCCGGGAGAAATGGTCCGTTTTCCCCCTCCCCCTGTTTTTTGTCAGCTCCGGGCAGATAAGCGCCGGCGGCTTTTTTATCGATACCAATGCCTTCGGCATAAACGACAAGCTATTCCTGGGGGGGATGTACCTGTCCCGGGGCTGGATGGTTTCCGGGGCCTATATGCACTCCCCCCTTCGGGAACATTTTCCCGGCTGGAGCCTGTCCGGTTCCTTTTCCCGGGCGGAGCGGCATGATACGGATCAGCGGGAAGAGGACCTGCGGATCTTTAACCTCGACTCCATAAACGTTTCCCTGGGCCTGAGCTATCCCCTTACGGACAATTTACGGGCCTCCCTCCGGTTTTCCTACGACGAAAAATTGCTCCGGGACCACGGCGCGCCCCTAAACGCCCCGGAATCGGGGAGCCGGTCCCTGGCAGCCGGGCCGGGACTGGAGCTGCGCAGGAGCAGTTATGACGGCTATTTCCTCTCCCAGGAAAGCGCCTCCCTGGGCTATGCCTTTACCGGGGGGATCGGTGGTTCCCCCTCCTTCCATAAAATCCAGTGGCAGGGGATCTACGAAAGGTCCCTTATCCCCGGATTCCGGCTTGTTTTCCGTACCGGCGGGGTATACGCCCCCCGGGCGCCGGTCCTCTATGAGACGGGGCCTTCCGCCGCGGGGCTTAACATCCTGCCCCGTTTTTTTTCGGCCCGCCAGTATGGGGGAGTTTCCCTGGGTTTGGAAAAATACCTTTTTAAAATATCCGCGGGGACCCTCTCGATCCTGGCCTCTTACCAGGGGGGCTATTCCCAAGGGGAAATTCTGGGCTACCAATTTGACCACGGCCTTGCGGGGGCGCTGTCCTTTTATCTGAGCAAACTGGCCATCCCCGCGCTGGGCCTCGGCGCCGCCTATAACCTGCCCGCCCGTTTTTTTCAGGGTTCTTTTACTATGGGGATGAGTTTCTAACGATGATATTTCCCCAGGGGGCCCTTTCCCGCTAATACCTTACTGCTTCATTTTATAATTAGGGGTAGGAGTTTTTATGAAAAAAAAAGTCTTACCCCTTATTTGCGGAGTTTTTTGCTGTTTTGTTTTTATGCCGGCTTTTGCCGAAAGCGCCCAGGTCCTGCCTGCCCGCGCTTTCAGCTTTGAGATAGCCTCCTCTTTTACCCTCGCCGAAAAATATTATGACATTGCGCGGAAATATAACCGGTTTCAAGAAAAAGAAGGGGCCTTCAAAACTTTGAACCTTGGCTTCTCGGCGGCCGCCGGCATTACCGACTGGCTTACCGCCACCGTCAAGTGGAACCCGGGCTGGAATGTATGGTCCCGGAAGGATCAGGTATTTATGCCCTCGGAAAAGATCCTCCTAACGGGTTTTTATGACATCCTGGCGGAGATCAAGGTCCAAATCGCCGGGCCGCAGGGACTGTTTAAAAAGCGGGGTTTCCGTTTCGCCCTGGCGCCGGAATTTAAAATTCCCCTGCCGGGGCCTAACTATGCCGAACAGGAGGCAAAGCTTCAAAGGGGTGAGCCGATAATTATGGAAAATTTGGACCGCCATGTATTCGGTTTGGGCGGCAGGATATATTTTGATTATCTCATCAATAAAATGTTTTCTATTAACATCCTGGGGGAAGCAATTTTTTATCCGGTTTTGAAAAAATTAAAGGACGTGGGGTTTGATGAATATTTATACGCCGGCCCCCTTATACCCGCAGATTCGATGGTACGGTACCTGGGGGATTTAAATTTGAAGGGGGGAGTCTATTTTGCAAAAGCCCTGTCCCGGGGTTTGATTTTCGGCGTCGGATTGCCGCTGAACTATATGGTAAACTGCGGGACCTGGTATTATTCCTATCTTAAAAACAGAAATATAAGCTACCTGCTTTCTTTGCAGCCGGATATCGGCCTTTTCTTTTTCCGGCTGCCGGTCCCCGTTCATTTGCGGCTAGGCTATTCCTTGCCCCTTTTGGGAATGGACCAAAACGCGGTCCATGTTTTTGCCCTTTCGCTAAAAATATACTTCATGGGCAAGGCGGCAGGGGACCGCCCTGTTCAGGAAACCGCCCAAGGGCCTGCCGCGCCGCCGGTTCCCGGAGGTCCCCTGGGTTTAGGGTTTTAACCGGGTTTTGACTTTACCGGGCTCCCCTTCCAAGAGACCTTAACGCCGCACAAACCGAGGATGGTCAGAAAGGTAAAATACATGGGGGTAAAGACAAGCTGGATAAGATAGGCCCCGCCCCGCCGGGGAAGGGAAGCGCCGAAAAGGCGGAGCGTCGCCAGGGTGTTTCCCGTCATGGCGATCATCACCGCGGCGCTCAGCGGCCAGAGGCTGGGGAAAAGGGGCAAAAAGGGCATGGCAAGGATGCCCATGGAGATGGTTATCATTAAAAAGCCGAAATTAAACCGGGTCCCGGGATCGGGGCTAAAAAGCCCGCCGTTGTTCCAGCGGAGGGTCTGGTTAACCAGATCCCCCCAGGAATTTTCCCCCCCGGTTATCACATGGGTATCGCCGCCGATAGCGGAATGAATCCGGTAGGCCGACCGGGACCGAATCCGGGAAACCAGGGCCGCGTCTTCCGTGGGCGATTCAGGAACCGCCCCATATCCGCCGATTGCTTCCAGGCAGTCCCGTCTCAGGATGAGGTTGTTCCCAAAGCCGCCGCCGGCCGCGCCGAGTCCCGTAGCGGCAGCCAGGTACATATACCGTATGGCGTGATCAAAGCACTGATATAAATGAAAAAAATCCTCTCCCCCGGGCCTTCTAAAGACCGGCCCGATAACCACGCCGGTAGTTTTTTCGGCCATCCGGGCAGCCATCGACCAGATCCAGCGGGAAGGCACCTCGCAGTCCGCGTCGGTAAAGAGGAGCAAGTCCCCCGAAGCGGCATTAATTCCCTGCTCCAGGGCATACTGTTTATGATTTAAGGCCGGGTTTTCCAAAAGGGTGATAATCATGACGCCCTGCCGGTCCGCCGCAAAACGGCCGAGCATCCCGGGGCTCTCATCGCTTGAACGATCATCGACAAAGATATATTCCGCCCGGGGATAATCCTGCCGGGCAAGGCTTTGAAGCAGACCCGCCATCCGAAGGGCTTCGTTTCTAACAGGTACAATAACCGAAACCTTGGGCAGGTCCCGGGCGGCCCCCTCCCGGCTACGGCTCTTTTTATCCCACAGCCACTCCCGCAAAAGCCCCCCCATGAGGAAGCAGTGAAGTCCGGCAAAAATCACCGCAAAACCAAAACGGAATATATCGTATCCCATATTGATTTATTATATATAACTTGATATAGTTTTAACAGCCAGGGGGAATTAGCTCAGTTGGTAGAGCGGTAGGTTCGCAATCTACAGGCCAGGGGTTCGAATCCCCTATTCTCCAAAGGATTTTATCTGCCCGTAACGGGGGATTCGAACCGGAGCGTTGGCCGACGGAGAAAGCGAATGCTTTCGAAGACGGCGCGGCGCAAGGACGCGCCGCGAAGCGCGGAGGCGGGCCGGAGGGAGCCCGCAGGAAGCGGGCGACCATAGGCCGAATCCCCTGTTCTCCATAGAGCTTTACCTGCCGGGTACCGCCGGCCGGTTCGCCATAAGTTCCAGCCTCTTCATCAGCCCGTCTTCTTTTGGCCTTTTCCCTCTTTCCCCCTGTGTTCGTTTATGTACGAATACATAACGGGAATAAAGAACAACGTGATAAAGGTGGAGGAGGTCAGGCCGCCTATGACGGTCAACCCTATGGGCTGGATCATCATGGCGGATTTGCCGGGGAAAAAGGCCATGGGGATGAGCCCCAGAATCGTTGTCAGGGTGGTCATCAGGACCGGGCGCAGCCGGGATGTTCCCCCGTCGA
>JAITRD010000180.1 GCA_031288575.1 Treponema sp.
TATACCATATATTGTTTGTTATAAGCCATTATGCATTATGCGGGGCTCCCGCATTTGCTTTTAGCTTAAGCCGCAAAAGAAAAACCCTATGACAGCGGAGCATTAAGCCATTCACTCCCCTCCTTGCGGCAGATAGCCCGGCATCTCCCTCCCATCCGGAAATCTCTTCCCCCTCAAAGGGCTTTGCCTTTAGCCTAAACCTACCCCGAACGGAACAATAAGGCCGGCTGGGCGGGCAAAATTCCCCAGGGGGTCACTGAGGACCCTGCGGGTCCTATACCGAAGCTTTGCACCATCCGGCCTTCTCGGGAGCAAAGACAACCCCTCCTCCTCCAACGCACGCGTGACCCCCTGGGTAATTTTGCCCGCCCAGCCGGTCATTTTTGTTAAAGTTCAACAGTCGGTTATAAAAGTAAATGCAGAAGCCCTGGCTCCCCCGGGCCGTCTGCAAGCTTTATCCAGGTTAATTCATGTTTATTGTGGTAAAGATGGACCACCCTGCCGCCGGGGATGGCGGCGAAACGGCGGGTGGTTTCAAAATCCGGTTCGGGGCCCTGCATTTTGATGGTGCAGATGAAATTGGCGCAGAGCCCCGATTCGAGCCAGCGGAGGATCCAGTCATAAAGCCGGGGGGGATAACAAATTACGTCGCAGAAAAGCCATGCCAGGGGGCCGATGTCGGCAGGCTTTAGGGTAAAGGCATCGTGTTTGATAAAATTTACCCCCGCCATGGCAAGGATTCGGTCGTCCGGAGGGGCGCGGTCCACCGCGTTCACCTGAGCCCCCAGCCGGGCCAGGGCCCAGGTCCAGCCTCCGGGGCTCGCCCCCGCGTCCAGGCAGCGATCCCCCGGAGCGGGCCATTTTTGGCAAAGGGTCAGGGCCTCCCAAAGTTTAAGATAGGCCCGGCTGGGGGGGCCCTCTTTGTCCTCGGCGAACAGTACCGCCCCCCCGGGAAAGGGGCTGGAACAGGGGCCGGAGGCGATCATGGTATGGGCATCCAGCAGGGTCCAGGCCCCCATGGGGGCATCGGGAAGGATCCAGGGAAAGGGCCGCGGTTTTGCCGAAAGGGGGGGCAGCCGGGCGCCGATGAGGGCCCCCCGGCGGAACTGGGTAAATAAAACCGGCTGCCAGTTGCGCTGGATGCCCCGCAGAACAGAAGCGGCTTCGGAAATTGTCCCGAATTCAAGCCGGAAAGGTTCCAGCCATATATTCTGGAACCAAAAAACCGGTTTTTCGGAATTTTCGCCGTAAAAAAGCGGCCCCCCCAGGGCCTTCCCTCCCTCAAGCTCCCGGATTAAATGGCCCTCAAAGGACGGGACGGCTTCATACACCCTGCCGCCAAGGGGGGCGCGGGTCATACCTTAGAGGATTGCCAGGCAAGGTAATCTACATAACGCTCAAAAAATTTTCCCTTTGGGGACGCCAGGATAGCAAATCCAATTTCACAGGAATCTATCCCGGCCCGCATCCATCTGGACTCAACCGATAATTCAAATTTGCCTATTTTCGCGGCATGTTCCGGCGTAACCTCCAGGGTATATGTCGTGTTGGGGGCAATGCTTATATACGTGGCAGCCTCAATACGGCAGCCGGTAACGCTCAAATCCTTTACTATAACATCCCCATCCGGAACCCCGATAATACAGGCTTTTACCAGGGTGCGGTATCGTATGTGTTTTCGTTTTTCAATCATCCTAAGATCATTGTGTTTTATTAGAACCATTTCGTCAATCTAGGAACAGGGTTTCTGCATTTACTTTTGCGACAGATAGCCCGTCACCTCCCCTCATCCAGAAATTTCTCCCCCCTCAAAGAACCCGCCCAGTCGGTTATTTTTGTTACGATTTAATATTTGGCGATAAAAGATGCAGGAACTGCTAGCGAAGCGGCTGCCAGTCCTCTATGCGCCCCTTAAGCTGTTTTAAGGCCGCCCCTTGAGAGCCCAAGGCGGTAAGAAAGACAAGCCCCGTCAGGTCCTCAATTCGGGCAAGGGAAGTTAAAAAATCCGCCGGATTCCGGTTTTCCTTGGGCAGGATATTGGGAATCAAAAAAGCCAGCGTTTTTAGGGCATCTGCCGGATCCTCCCGGATAACTATCTTAAAAAGCGCGTCCGGCACGGCAACCCGCATCTCGTCATCCTGGCCAAGCCATAGGGAGGGGGTTTTATTAAAAAAGACGGGCCCGCAAATAACCCAGATCCGGCCCCAGGAATTGGCCCAGCCGTTACAGAGGGCCTCCAGGTTTTTCCAAATGCCGTTATTCTGCCATTGGAGCTGGGGGACCGCATTTAAAAGGGTATGGGTATTATAGGCCGCGTCCCGGCTGATCCGCTCCGCCGTGTCCTTGGGGCAAAGGTGGCCCCGGACAAAACGGTAATCGGTTTTTACCTCCCCCAGCCGGCTGGTCCCGGAAACCCCGTAAGACTCATCCCCCGGCGCAATCCCCGCGGCGTAAAGTTCCGGATCGGTCATCCACCGGGGGCGGTTTCCCAGGGAATGATCCTCCCCCAGGGCCTTAATTTCATAGGAGACCCATTCGGGAATGCCCCAAAGATCGGAGTTTCCGTCCCCGTTATTGTCGTCCCTCCCGTCAAAACTGACCGTATAGGCGGCAAAAAAGAACATGAGATCCCGCGGTTCGGTTCCCCATTTGTCATGTTCGTAGCTGTCGTCTAAAACAATGGGGGCGTATTGGGGAAATAGCGGCAGGGGGCGGCAAAGGCATATTAAAAAACAGAAACCCAGGGTAAGTTTCATACCATGCTTTGCATCAAATAGGCCCCGCAGGGACAAAGGGTCCGGCGGGGTATCTTAAACCAGGCTTCCAAGCAAACCCCTAATCCGTTTTTAGCGCGTCGTCAAAGGCCACATCGGAGGGGGAAAAATCGACCTTCCGCACAAATTCGCAGGATTCCTTAGCGCCGTATTCCCGTTCCATCCCCGAATCTTCCCATTCTACCGAGAGGGGCCCCTGGTAGTTCATGACGTTGAGTTCCCGGATGATGTTTTCAAAATCCACGTCCCCGTGCCCCAGGGA
>JAITRD010000210.1 GCA_031288575.1 Treponema sp.
CTATTTGTAACTTACCACCGAATTCGCCTCCTTCCGGGCGGAGGCGGCGCTTACCGCGTCAACCCCCGGCTGAACCTGGCCGACCCGGACCAGGGCGACCGCGCTGTATCCGTTGGGGATGCCCAGATCGGCCTTGAGCTGGGTGTTGCGGTTAAGGGCGTCTATCGGCCCGGTATAAATCCGCGAACCCAAACCCAGGGCCTGGGCGGCAAGGTATATGCTTTCCGTTGCCAAAGCGCAGTCCAGGATAACCCGGCTGTTCGTTTGGCCGCCGTCGCCGGAGATGAGGATCAGCACATTCCCCTCGGGCATATTGGGGACAATCTGTTTTGAAAGGGCGGCGTTTTGGACAACCGTAAAATGCCAGGGCTGCCGGTTGCTGGCGCTGGGCGCACGGACCCCCGCCAGAAGGATCCGGTCCAGGTCGGCCCTGCTCACCGCGCCGGCGATAAAATTCCGGGCGGCATAGTGGTTGGTAATCCCCGCCAAAACCTGGCTGCCGGTATCCGCCGCCTGAAGGATAAACCCGCCAAAGAGAAAAATGCCTAACACAAACCCAGTCCTTTTCATGCCGATTCCCTCCGAAAGCTGATCTTGGACCGCGCCAATTGATCCGGCTTGATCCTATTGAAACTGTACCACGACGGTTTTAATTTCAAAAGCCCTGAAATCGAGGGCCAGTTCCTTTCCCGATACCGGCAATGCCCGGGGGTTTAATTCCAGCATATCCGTAACCTGAGCGGCCGCAAGTTCCCGGGAAAAACGCAGGACCGCCCCGGCCCTGCCGCCGAGGCTTTCGTAAAGCCGGATCATCAGGCTTTTTCCGCCCGGCCTGGAGTCCTCCGGGGCTTTGAGGGATTCCGCGATTATCCCCTTGCCCTCAAGGGTAAAAAGGGAGTAGGCCGCGGGAGCCGGGGTCTTTCCGGCCCCCGGCCCGCAGTCCGCAACGGAGGCAGGAACGGCCCGGGCCGGATCGTTCAGTTCATAAGCGGCCCGGATCACCGGGCTTTCGTCAAAGGGGCCGGAGAAGGGCAGCAGGGAATAGGTAAAACGCTGCTCCCCCTGATCGGCCTCTTCGTCCGGCGCGGTGGGAGAACGGAGCAGGGTCAGTCGCAGCCGGCCGCCCTCCGCGTCATGGCCGTATTTGGTTTTGTTCAGCAGCGCGAGCCCTCCCCCGGCCTCTTCCAGGGAAACCCATTTATGGGCGCAGATTTCAAACTTGGCCCGGTCGCTGGGGAGGTTGCGGTGGGTATTCCGTATCAGGTGACCGTATTGTACCTCACAGCGGATTTGGGTTGCGTCGATGGCGGTATCAAAACCGGCCTTCAGAAGCCGCCGCTTTTCCCGCCAGTCAACCTTGGTCTCAAAATCGATCCGGCCTTCCCCGGCATAAAATACCGTATCCTGGGTCAAAGCCGAAGCGGCCCCGATGGCGTAGTTCCGGCGGATCCTGAAACATACCGGCCCGTCGGCGGCGATTTCTTCCCCGAGGAGCCGCGTTTCTTCGGTCAGGTATTTGGTCCAGTCCGCGTCAATATCCCAGGCTTCCCACTTAACCGGCACATCCTGGGCGCTGATAAAGCCGTTAAAGGTTCCCCCGGGGGCAACCAGTTCCCGGCCTTGCTTAAGATCGATCAGGCCGGCAATGCGGCCGGCTTCATCAAAGCGGACATGGTAAAAGGGGGTCTTCAGGAACCTGTTTTGATAGGAAAAGGGGGAGCCCGCGCCGGCCTGCCGGGGCGGCTCCGCCGGGACAAAGGAAACCCAGCCCAGGGATGGCAGGGAAGGGGCAAAGGCCGCCGTTTCCCTGCCGTCAAAATCCCGGTAACGCTGGACGGGATAGGTCCCGCCCGGTTCCCCTGCCCGGCCTTCCGGGACTTTGAGGGCGGCGACATTCCCCGGGAGTTCATGAACCGTCACCGGATCACCCCGTTCCCAGGACAGATCGTTAAAGACCCTTACCCCGTCCTTCCCGGCGGGAGGAATCTTTGCCAAAAGGCCGGCGTTTATCTCCGCCAGGGCCGCTTCTATTTTTTGATACTCCGCCTCGGCCTCGGCGTAGACCCGCCTGATTGAGGAACCGGGGATGATGTCGTGGAACTGGTTGGTAAGGAGCTTTTTCCAGCAGGCCAGCAGGGTCTCCCGGGGATAGGGCGCCCAGCCTTCCAGGGCGGCGGTTCCGGCAAGCCATTCGGTAAAGCGCAGGCCGAATTCCAAGCCGCGGTTGTACTGCTTTGTTTTGGCCTGGGTAGTGTAGGTCCCCCGGTGGAGTTCCAGGTACAGTTCCCCCCGCCATTCCGGCCATTCGGTGTTTTCGCTGAATATCCGGTCCAGGGCTTCGGATACCTTTTTCCAGGCCGCCCGGGGGGCCCCTTCCAAATCCCCCAGGCGGCGGGCCATTTCCAGATCCTCCCGGCTCACGCCTCCGCCCCCGTCGCCCTCTCCCACGGATTTTACCGTCCCCGACTGAAGCTCCTTGTGCTGAATCTGCCCCCAGATTTCCGCCAGGCTTTCGGGGCTTACCCGCCCGTTATAGCCCTGGCTCCGGGAGGCGATATAATGGGTTTTTACGGCGCTGCCGTCTATGCCCCGCCAGATAAAGGTGTCGTAGGGGAAGCGGGTGGTATCGTTCCAGTTGATCTTGCTGGTAACAAAATATTTTATCCCGCAGCCTGAGAGAATCTGGGGCAGGGCCGCGGCGTAGCCGAATACGTCCGGCAGCCAGAGGGTATCCCCTTCATAACCCAGCATCTCCCGGGTGGCGCCCTTCCCGACCAGGAATTGCCGGATCAGGGATTCCCCCCCGGAAATATTGCAGTCCGCCTCTACCCACATGCCGCCGTTGGGTTCCCAGCCGCCCCTTTCGTAGGCCTCCTTTACCGCGGCAAAAATATCGGGGTATTCATTTTTGATGACCTCAAGCTGGGCCGGCTGGCTCTGGATAAAAACGAATTCGGGATATTCCCGGGTAAATTGAACCATGTTCATAAAAGTCCGGGCGGCCTTCCGCTCCGTTTCCCCGATATGCCAGAGCCAGGCGTGATCCAGATGGGCATGGCCGATAAGATAAATTTCCGGGGTGGTGGGGCTGTTTTTTGCCGCCAGGAGGGGGGCGATTTTCCGGCCCGCCTCCGCGGCCTCTTCCTCCAGGATGTCCCCCTCGGAGGAGAAATGAATCGCCATGAGGGCCTCGTAAAGCCCCTTCAGGATCCGGGCCCTCCGCAGGGAATTTTTGTCCAGGATTCTCGCCGTTTCAAAAAGGGCCCGGACATCGTAGTACAGGGCGTATACCGGTTCAAGCCGTTCCAGCAAGGCGCCCCCTTCAAAGGTATTGGGATACTCCGGCGGCTGCCTGCTGAGGGTCAGCATTACCCGCTGCCCCTCGAAGGAATGGCACCCGGGATAGTAGTGGCCGGTATAGGATTCTAAATGCAGGGTATGTTCCCGGCCGTCGGCGTCGATCCGGAGTTTGGTGTGAAAGGGATTAAAGGCCCCCCGGGGTTTCCCGTCAATAAACACCAGGGAATCGGCGTTGGGAACCACCCGCAAAAACAGGGGCCGGGAAGAGGAGGGCGCGCGGAAGGAAGCGCGGAACCAGGAGCAAGACCAGGGTTTCCCGTAGAGGTACGGGGCGGCAATTTTTTCCCAGGGAGCCGAAACCGGGGGCGCCCTGAGGGTATCCCCGGTTTCAAAGGTTTCAAATTCAAGGGAAGCAGCCTGCCGGTAACGGCGGGCTTCCAGGAAGGACAAATACTGGCTAATCCGGCTTTCTATCTTTGGTATTAGCATAAACACTCCTTTGGACCATTTCTTTTCATATTATAGGAGTGTTTTTTTTATAACTCAATCCCTTTCCCCGCTATTCCTCCCAGCCGCCCTTGCTGCCGTCTATCCCGCCGTTCATATCCGTATAGGTTAATCATCACTTATTTTTACCAGCGGGAAAAGCAATTCGCCCTTCGTTGCTAAATCAATAATAATTTCAAAAATGTCTTCCTGGGCTTCCCGTATGTTTTCTGCTGATTCCTCCAATGATTCCAACATTGATTGGAATTCATCAAATGTTTTATACATCCTGTTCCCGTAATCATTGTTCGGATAGTCAACAGGA
>JAITRD010000003.1 GCA_031288575.1 Treponema sp.
TGCGCGGGCTTAATGTACCGCCCCGGCGTATTCCACACGGTAAACGAGAGCGTATGGACCGGCTATCCCAAGATGAACGACGGTTCAGGGGTTCCTCCGACCCTCTGTATTGACGGTTACGGGATTAAGGGGCTTTACAACCTTAAAAACAAATAACATTTCAGGCGGCCCCGGAGCGGGGCCGCTTTTCTTGACCCCGATACCTTTCTTGCTAGAGAATGCGGGATGAACGGACGGCGGCTAATGGAGCAGGGCACGGTATCACTGAAAAAATCACAATCGCCCGGATATTCACGATTTACAGGCGGGCGCGAAATTTGGCTTGATCGGCTTAGGGAGCGCTGCTAATCAAAAAACAGAAAAACTGTTGGTGATTATTTGCCAGGCCCGGGGCCATATTAAATATTATATTTGCGGCCGGTGAACAGGGTTCGCCGGCGGAAAATGGCAAGACTTGAAACGGACCGCGGGGTTTTCGGGCAAGTCTAATCTCTTTTGCGGGAAGGTTAAAATGAACGGATATTGGAAATATCTGGGGAAAAAATTAGGCTGGTACCTGGTAACCCTTTTTGTGGCGGTACTGCTTAATTTTTTGCTTCCCCGGCTTATCCCCGGGAATCCGGTCTCTACCTTGGTTGCTAACGCTACCACCGGTATGACCGACGCCCAGGCAATCAAGCGGATCTATGACGCCTATATGGCGGACTTCGGATTGGACAAACCTATATGGCAGCAATTTTTTATTTACATTGGCAAGCTTCTCCGGGGGGATATGGGAAAGTCCTTTAACCAGTACCCCCGGGAAGTTTCGGAGATCATCACCAGCGCGGTGCCCTGGACATTGCGGCTCCAGATTCCCGCCATTATCACCGGCTGGTTCCTGGGCAATTCCCTAGGGGCCCTGGCGGCCTACCGGAAGGGGATTTTTGACCGGGCCTTTTTTCCCTTCTTTCTTTTTGTCTCCGCCATCCCCGCCTTCGGCCTGGGGATCGTGCTGGTACATTTTCTGGCAAATACCTTCCATGTGTTCCCCGGCCGGCTGGGTTACGCCTTTGACATGCTCATCAACTGGAAAAACCCCGCCTTTATCCTGTCGGTGCTGAACCATTACCGGCTGCCCTTTTTGACCATGGTATTGGTTGCCATCGGCGGCCAGTCCCTGGGAATGCGGGAAATGTCAATCTACGAACTCAACGCCGACTATGTTAAGTACAGCCGGCTTTTAGGCATAAAAGATTCCAGGATCGTCTGGTACGTGTTCCGCAACGCCATGCTTCCCCAGATCACCGGCCTGGCCCTTTCCCTGGGGACCATGATCGGCGGGAACCTTATCGCGGAAATCGTCTTTAGTTATCCGGGGATCGGGACCACCATGCTTTTGGGGATCAGCTCCCAGGACTTTCCCCTGATATCGGGCTGCACCCTGATCGTAACTATCACGGTCTTGGCGGCCAACTTCCTGGTCGATGTTATCTGCGGGATCATCGATCCCCGGATCAGGCTTACCCAGCAGGAGGAAGGTTAAATGGGACACCTTTTTAATACCGCTTTTAAGTCGGGCAAATTCCGTTTTGGTTTTATCGTTCTCTCCCTGGTTTTCCTTTTGGTGGTCTTTTTCCCCCTTTTTAACCATACCGATCCTTTGTCCATGGAAGGGGGCCTCTTTGAACGGCCCAACCTCCTGGAATTTATCCGGGGGCAGCCGGAGGAAGAGGAGAGCGTCAGCGCGGAGGAACAGGCCGTGGCCGACGACATTATGGCCCAGTTCGGCCTTTCGGCGGTAGTAAAGGAAACCCCCAAGGTGCTCCATATTTTGGGAACCGATAACTTCGGCCGGGACACCCTGGTGGAACTGGTTGCCGCCACCCGGACCAGCCTGCTTATCGGCCTTATCGCCGGGACTATCGCTACCATAATCGGCCTTACGGTCGGCCTGGTGGCGGGTTACTCCGGCGGGATGGTAGACAACGTTCTTTCCACGCTGACCAATATTTTTATCGTTATCCCTTCCTTTGTCATCCTGGTCCTCATATCGGTGAGCATCAATTCCCGGAATTTCCTGACCACCGCCCTGGTCATCGGGATCACCGCCTGGCCCTGGACCGCCCGTTCCGTCAGGGCCCAGACCACAAGCCTCCGCAACCGGGACCATGTGAACCTCTCCAAACTTTCCGGCCACTCCATGCCCCGGATCATTATCCGGGATATCCTGCCCTACCTCGGCTCCTATGTGATGATGGCCTTCATCCTCCAGGTGGCTTCGGGGATCCTCGCGGAGGCAAGCCTTTCCATGCTGGGCCTGGGGCCGCAAAACGTGGCAAGCCTGGGGCTTATGATGCAATGGGCCATGAACTTCAGCGCCCTGCCGGTGGGGGCCTGGTGGGCCTTCCTCCCGGTGGTATTGATGATAGCCCTCATCAGCTTCTCCCTTAATCTGATTAATTCTGGGCTGGATCAGATCTTTAACCCCCAGATAAGGAGTTAACCCTATGGCGGCCATACTGGAAGTAAAAAATCTTACCACCTATTACAAAACCCGGATGAACGAGAGGATCTGTTCGGTGGACAACGTGTCCTTTTCCCTGGAAGACGGAAAATCCCTGGGGATTGCCGGGGAATCCGGCTGCGGAAAATCTACCCTGGCCATGAGCGTTATGGGTTACTATTTCCCGCCCCTCTACTACGATTCGGGAACTATCATCATCGACGGCAAGGATATCACCTCCCTCAAACCGGATGTGATCCGCCAAACCGTGCTGGGGACCGATATTGCCTATATCCCCCAGGCGGCCATGAACGCCCTGAACCCGACCCGGAAGATCATGCGGTTTATCGAGGATGTGCTCAGGGCCCACGGTTCCGCCTTAACCAAAAAAGAAATGCGGGATTTGGCGGAGGATCGTTTCGGCATCCTTAACCTGCCTCCCAAGGTGCTGGACCAGTACGCGGTGGAACTCTCCGGGGGCATGAAACAGAGGACGGTCATCGCCATATCGACGATCCTGAACCCCAAGGTGCTGATTGCCGACGAGCCCTCCTCGGCCCTGGACGTGTCCTCCCAGAAGATCGTCATTAAGCTGCTCCACGATTTAATGGAGAAGGGTTTTGTCCGGGCCATGCTCTTTATCACCCACGAACTGCCCCTGCTCTTTAATGTTACCGACGACATTATGGTAATGTACGCCGGAGAAATCGTGGAACGGGGAGCCGCCCGGGAAATGGTTTTTGACCCCCTGATGCCCTATTCCAAGGGTTTGATGAATTCGATCATCGTGCCCGAAGAAGGTACCCGGGGCCATGTCTTGCAGGCCATACCGGGGGCGCCGCCGAATTTGAAGATCCGGCCCGAGGGCTGCCGCTTTTCCGAGCGCTGCCAGTATTTAAAGATTTGCGAAGGAACCCTGAATGATAAAAAAGCGGGGCCGGGGAGGATTTACCGCTGCCGGCTGGGAGAAGCGAAATTGAGGGAGTTGTACCGGAAACAGGAAGCGGAGGCAAAAAAATTCCCCCTCATCTCCCATACCTATGTGGATGAGGCAATAGCTTCTGTGGAAACCAAAGGGGAGGAAAGGCCATGAGCGCTACGGCAGGGGAAAACAGAAAAAAAATCGGCGAAGTGTTTTTGAGCGCCAAGGACCTGACCCGGGAATTTGGGTCGGGAAAGAATAAAACCATGGCGGTCGATAAGGTAAGCTTCGCCTTCCGCCGGGGGGAGATCATCTCCATTGTGGGGGAAAGCGGCAGCGGCAAAACAACCCTGGCAAAGATGGTGCTGGGGCTCCTTAACCCGTCGGCGGGGGAAATTTTCTTTGAGGGGAAACCCCGGGACATATCCAGCCAAAGCAAGCGGCGTTTGTACTGGCAGAATATTCAGGCCATATTCCAGGATCCCTTTTCTACCTACAATATTTTTAACAAGGTGGATGAGGTACTGATGGACTGCATCCGTTTGCAGGGGGGCGGAGATTTAAGCAAGGAAGAAAAATTTGAGCGGATGAAGGACGCCTGCAAGTTTGTCAACCTGAAGTTCGAGGAACTGTCCAACAAGTACCCCTTTGAATTATCCGGGGGACAGATGCAGCGGCTGATGATAGCCCGGATTTTCATGCTGAAGCCGAAGCTGCTTATCGCGGATGAACCCACATCGATGATAGACGCCTGTTCCCGGGCGACGATACTGGACATGCTCTTAAAGTTACGGGACGAGGTGGATATGACGATAGTCTTCATCACCCACGATATAGGTTTGGCCTATTATATTTCCGATACGGTGTATATCATGGAGCATGGGATTATTGTGGAACAGGGAACCGCCGACCAGGCCATACTCCACCCCAAATCGGACTATACCAAACGGCTTTTAGGGGACGTGCCCAAAATTTACGAACCCTGGGACTTGAGCAGCGCCTAGCAGCCTGTTGTTACCGGGAAAAGGAAGGAGGCTGCCCGAAAGGCATCCGGTTTACCGGATTAAAAATCTATTCGGGCGGCTTTTTTAACGCGGCCTTTGCGCGGCGCCTAAAATTCCGGCCCATGCCGCCTTGGCCCGCCGCCCCGCATGCCTCCGCGGCCCTTCCTCCCGGCTTTATTTATATTTTTCCCGGTTAAAAAATGATCCATAGTTAAAATCTATATTGGGACTGGAGGCATTATCCTTGCCCGGCCGGTCTCGCCTCTTTACTAAACCATATAATAAGGATTTAGCATGAAAATAACTGATGAAGGAGAACGGAAAGGGGGGGGTGTTTTTTCAAAACCCATGACGGAGGGCCTCCCCGGGAAGGTTCTCCTTTTATTTACCCTGCCCATTATGGCGGGGGATTTTTTTCGCCTCTTTTATTCCATGGCGGACGCCATTATCGTGGGCCAGACCTTGGGGACCGTGTCCCTGGCGGCCGTCGGCTGCACCACCCCCCTCCTGTCCTTTGTCCTCGGCTTTTCCATAGGGCTGACCGCCGGGTTCTCCATCGTGCTTGCCCAGCGTTTCGGCGCCGGGGACACCCAGGCCCTGCGCTTTAGCTTTACCGCAAGCCTGGTCCTCTGCGGCGCCGCCGCCCTTTTGCTGCTGGCCCTGTTTTTGCCCCTGGTACGGCCCATCCTGGCCTTGCTCAACACCCCGGCGGAGATTAAAGAGGAAGCGGCCTCCTATATGTTGATTATCCTCGGGGGCCTGCCGGTCACGCTGGTGGAATTTTTGTTGTCCAACAGCATCCGTTCCCTGGGGGATTCAAGGACCCCCCTGTACTTCCAGATAGCCGCTTCCCTGGTGAATATCACCCTGGACTACTGTTTTATTTTAATCTTCCACTGGGGCGTGCCGGGGGCGGCCATAGCCACGGTTATCGCCAACTTCTGCGTGGCAACCCTCTGCGCCGTTCATATTGTCCGCCGTTACCCCCAGTTGCTGCCCTCCCGGGACCTGTTCCGGTCTTTCTTCCCGAAATTCTTCCCCGAGGCCGGGATACTGCTGCCCCTGGGGCTTTCCATGGGTTTTCAGCGTTCCATCGTGGAGGTCGGCAACATCCTGGTCCAGAGGGCCATGAACGGGCTCGGGGCACTGTCCATAGCGGCGGTGGCCGCGGGCCAGCGGATCCGGCAGCTCAATATGCTGCCCCTCTTCGCGGTCAGCGTATCGGTTTCGGTTTTTACGGCCCAAAACTATGGGGCGGGAAAAACAAAAAGGATCTACTCCGGCATCCGCCAGGCCTGTTTTATCGCCCTGGGATTCTGCGCCCTTATGGCTCTTATCAACTTTTCATCGGGTCATCTTCTGGCCCCCCTGTTCCTAAAAAACTCCCCGGAAGCGGAGGCCTTGGCAATCCGGTATATCCGCTTTATCGGCGCGGCCCTTTCCTTTTTAGCCCTCATGCTGATATTCCGCAGCGCCATGCAGGGCATGGGCAAAAATATTTCCCCCACCCTGTGCAGCGCCCTGGAAACGGCAATGAGCGTGGTTACCGCCTTTTTCCTGGTCCCCCGCTTCGGCTTTACCGGGATTTGCCTGGCAAACCCCCTGTCCTGGATTGCCTCCGGCATACCCCTCTATATCGCCTTTACGGTTTTTTGCCGGCAGCTCAGGACCCCCGCGGAAACGAGGTAACCAATTGTCTTGTTCTTAAAAGAAGCGGCATACTCCGGCGCCTGGTAAAAGACGCTGGAGTATAGCAACTCGCCCGCCGTCTTGTTATGATTAAAGTATGAATTATCTGGAACTTCCCGTTTATAAACATAAGGACCTTATCCTTTCCGCCCTGGAAACCAGCCAGGTTGTGATAGTGGAAAGCCCTACCGGTTCAGGGAAAACCACCCAACTGCCGGTGATCCTCCATGACGCGGGGTATGGCAAAAACGGCATCATCGGCGTAACCCAGCCCCGGCGCATCGCCGCCCTTTCGGTAAGCGAATATATTGCCCGGCAAATGGGGACTTCTATCCCGGGCCTGGTGGGTTACAAAATGCGCTTTGAGGATAAAACCAATCCGGGCACCAAAATAAAAATTATGACCGACGGGATCCTTCTCCAGGAAATGAAGCTTGATCCCTTCCTTTCAAAATACGGCTGCCTGGTGGTTGACGAGGCCCACGAACGGAGTCTTAATATCGACTTTATCCTGGGCCTCCTCAAACGGATCCTGGAGCTGCGGAAGGAATTCAAGGTCATCGTGTCATCGGCCACCATTAACGCCCAGGTTTTTTCCGAATATTTTGGGGAATGCCCGATAGTCAAGATCGACGCCGTTACCTATCCCGTTACCCTTATCTACGATCCCCCGGCGGTAAGCCCCGGCGGGGGATCCGGGAAATCCCCCGCCGGCAGCCGGGGAAACCGGGAAAAAGGGCCGGCTTCTTCCGGGGATAATATGGCCGTCCCCGCGGGGAGCCTGGCCGCGGAGGCCCTCCTGGACAAGATCGGCGCTATTACCGAACGGGTGGTGCGGGAAGATCGGGCGGGGGACATCCTCGTCTTTCTTTCCGGCGAAAGGATGATCAAGGATTGCATGAACCGCCTCGCCTTTGGACCGGTTTCCTCTTCCCTGCACCTTCTCCCCCTCTACGGGAGGCTCGGCAAGGAAGAGCAGGAACGGGTCTTTGATCCCCCCCCGAGGGGCAAGACTAAGGTGGTGATCTCCACCAATATCGCGGAAACCTCGGTTACCATCGACGGCATCGCCACGGTAATAGATTCGGGCCTGTCAAAACTTAACTTTTATAACCCCCGGACCTTTACCTCAAGCCTGGTGGAGGGCCCCATCTCCAAGGCTTCGGGGAACCAGCGGAAAGGCCGGGCGGGACGTACCCGGGAAGGTACCTGTTACCGCCTCTATGCCCGCAGGGATTTTGAAAACCGCATCCTTTTTACCACCGAAGAAATTTACCGCACCGATCTTTCCGAGGTGGTACTCCGCATGGCCGATCTGGGCCTGACCGCCTTTGAGGAATTCGACTTTATCTCCCCCCCAAACCGGGAGGGGCTTATCGCCGCCATTGAAACCCTAAACCTCCTGGACGCCCTGGAGCCTGACCGGAGCCTTTCCCGGATTGGGAAGCTCATGACCGAATTTCCCCTCCCCCCCCGGCAGTCCAGGATTATCGTGGAGGCGGTCTTCAAATATCCCCAGGTTATCGAAGAAACAATTATCGCCGCGGCCTTTCTTTCAACCCAAAGCCCCTACCTGCTTCCCCCGGGGGAAGAAACCGACGCCCGCAAGGCCCATCACCGCTTCCGGGACGCCCAGGGGGATTTTGTTTCTTACCTGAAACTTTTCCGCTCCTACACGGAAGCCCGGGACAAATCAAAATTCTGCGAAGGAAATTACCTGGACGAACGGGCCATGGCGGAGATCGCCAATGTTACCCTTCAATTGGGAGAAATTGTGTCGTCCCTCAATATCCCCATTCTTTCGGGGGGAGCTGTCGAAGACTACCTCTGCGCCGTTGCCCGGGGGCTTATTCAATTTGTCTGCGTCCGGGAAGGGCGGGATATGTACCGCAGCCTTACCGCGGACCGGATCCTCATTCATCCCGGTTCGGTGATGTTCAGAACCGAACCTGAATATATTGTCGCCGGGGAGATTGTCAGGACCACCCGGATGTACGCCATGTCCGTATCCCCCCTTTCAAAGGAAGCCCTGGAAAAGATAAGCCCCGCCCTTTTTGAAGCCCTGGGGGGCAAGATTTCCGGAACCGGCAGGAAAGGGGCGGCCGCCGGGGAACGGCCAAAACGGATCCGGGATTTTACCAACATGATTAAAATAGGCGAAGAGGTCTTTGAAATAAAAATCATTAAGGGGAAAAAGGCCGTATTCCTGCCCTGGGAAAAGCTCTCCCCCCTAAAAGACCGGATCGGCAAGGAAACGACCCTGTATAAGGGGCTGCGGGGCACCGTGGTTTTGGAGGATAAATACACCCTTCTGGCGGGGGAAAAACTCAGCCTCATCCTCTCCCTTATTGCGTCCCTGGATATCGACGGCGCCCCGGAAAAATCCTGGCCCCGGAAGGAACATTTTAATTCCCGGGAGGATCTTCCCCGGCTGCTTGGTTTTTTACCCGACATCCTGCATCCGGTCATTTGGAAACAGGGGAAAAAAGAACTGGGCTTCCTCTGCCTTTTAAACGACGGAAAGGGGAACTACTGGTTTACCTGCTCCCGGGGCTTTTTTACCAGCCTTAACGAGAGCCTTGCCAGCGTGGAATCCCTCATTGACGAATTGGGGGAAGAAACGGATATAGAGATTAAACGCGTGGTAAATCAAACCTACCGGCGGCTTTCGGATTATCTCGGCTAGGGGTTTGTTTGGCCTTGGGCATAAATCGCCGCGGCAGGCTGATGCGAATCAATCTCAATAAAAGCGTCGATCAAAAAAAGATCCAGGAAAAGCAGCCCTTCCCGGGTTAGAGCTGTCTTGCCGGGAGCCAGAAAGCCCCTTTCTCTCCAAACTTTAAGGGTTTGGGGAATCCATTCCGCGATGCCCCCGCCGAACCTTTTTTTAAAAAGCTCCCCGTCGGGCCCTTCAATATAGCGGAAACCCATAAGGAGGCTTTCCTTGAGCAGGGTAAGCCGGTCAAGGTTCTCCTCCAAAACCGGGGCCCTCCCCGCGAGGTAGGCCTCCGCGTCGGGGGGGAGGGTAAAACGCCGGCCCGTTCCGGTTTCGTCATCGATGACGGTCCCCGACGCGGAGGGTCCGGCACCCAGCCAGTTTTCCATCCGCCAGTAGCGTATATTGTGGCGGGACTCTCTGCCGGGAAGGGAAAAATTGGACACCTCATATTGGGCGTATCCCGCTTGCTCCAGGGCATCCCTGCCGCGGATCCACAGGCGATCCGCCTCGTCGGGGCAGGGAAGGGCCGATACATTAAGGGGTGTCCCCGGTTCCGCGGTGAGGGCGTAGAGGGATACATGGCCCGGCCCGCAGGAAAGAACCCCCTCAATATCCTTTAATAGGCGGTATTCATCCTGAAAGGGAAGGCCGGTGATAAGATCCACGGAAAGGCCGGCGCCGTAATATTCCGAAGCCAGGGCGAGGCGTTCCCGCAGATCCTTCCCCTCCCCCGCCCGGTGAACCGCCCGGCGGGAGGGTTCAAAAAAACTCTGCACCCCAAGGCTTATCCGGGTTACTCCCCCCTCCCGGCAGGCCCTTAGGAAGGGCTCGTCCGCTGATTCGGGATTAGCCTCTATGGTAACTTCCCTGCCGTCCCCGGTTTCCCGGGGCAGCAAGGCCTCTAATCCCCCTAAAAGCCGCCGCGCCCCGGCGGCGCCCAGGAGAGAGGGGGTCCCGCCGCCTATATAAATAGTGGGAACATCCCCGGGGCGAAAAAGGGAAAGCTGTTTTTCCACGTCGAAAAGGAGGGCCTCAATGTAACGGTCAGGCAAATTTTCCCCGGGGGCCAGGGCGATGGAATAAAAATCGCAATAATCGCAAAAGGCGGCGCAAAATGGTATATGAATATAAAGGGAACAGGCCCTTTTTTCCGGCGCCTTTTCCCCCTGCCCGCTCATCCCGGCTCTCTCCTAAAAAACTTGGTGGTAATCTACAAAGCATGATATACTCAATTATCATGAATTCCAAAGAAAGCTTAAACGAAAAGAATAAAATTGTCGGCCCGGTACAAACCCTTTACGGTTCCGTATCGGGGGTAGCGGAAAAGGGGGTGTTTTATTTTAAGGGCATCCCCTTTGCCAAGGCGCCTGTCGGCGCCTTACGGTGGCAGGCCCCCGAAGCGCCTGAACCCTGGGCCGGAATCCGGGCCTGCGACAGCTACGCGCCCGGGGCGCTTCAAATAATGGACCGGAATTTCTGGTGGGCCCCGGAATTTTATTATGATTATGCCGGCGGGGATATGCCCGTAAGCGAAGATTGTTTATATCTCAACGTGGTAAGCCCCCGGGTTTCTCCCGAGGCTAAACTGCCGGTATTTATCTGGTTTCACGGGGGCGCCTATACCAACGGCTATACCTATGAGCCGGAATTTGAGCCTTCTAAACTTGCCGCCAAGGGAGTGGTGGTGGTAAGCGCCGCATACCGGCTGGGACCCTTTGGATATCTGGCGACCCCGGAACTTTCGGCGGCTTCCCCTAGCGGTACCAGCGGCAATTACGGCCTCCTGGATCAGATCAAAAGCATTGAATGGGTCAAAAAAAATATCGCCCCCTTCGGCGGGGATCCCGAGGTCATTACTATCGGCGGGCAGTCCGCGGGGGCCGGCTCGGTTACCCAAATCATCGCTTCCCCCCTGGCCCGGGGCCTGTTCCGGCGGGCTATTCTGAACAGCAGCTTCGGGGCGGCGGAAACCATCCGTACCCGGGATCAGATCTACGAAAACAGTAAAAATTATCTGGCTAAAAAGGGGTTACAGGATCTGTCCGCGGAGGCGTTACGGGCGTTGCCCTGGGAAACATTCGTCAACGGAGATATTCCCCGGGAGGAAATTACCGGCGCCGGTTTCGGGCCTTATCTGGATGCCTATGCCATAACGGAACATCCCCGGGACTACTTTTTCAAAGAGGGTGCCCTGAGGGGGATGGATATTCTTTACGGCTCCAACAGCGGAGAGGGTAACGCCTCTTTTAGCTTATCTTCCAGAAATGCTTTCTATGCCGCCGCAAAGGAAAGCTACGGGGAATTATATCTTAAGTACCAATTTGAAAAATTATACCCGGCCTCCGACGATTTCGGCGCCACCTTTGAGGCCCTCCGGCTCCGCAGCGAAATGCAGGGAACCAAACATCTCGTCATCGCCGAAATTCTAAGCCGGCTTAATCCCTCAAGCCGTATCTATCCCTATTATTTTTCCCACCGGCCCCCTTACCGGGAATCGGAGATCCGCTGGGCCTGGCACAGCGCCGAATTGTGGTATTGTTTTAATTCCCTCCGCCCTGTCCCCGAACAGCGGGACTGGCAAGAAGAGGATTATAAAATTGCCGAGGATTTCTCTTCCTATTGGGCCAATTTTATGCGCCGGGCCAGTCCTAACGGTCCCGGCCTGACCTACTGGCCCCGGGCCGCCCCTGAATTTTGTCTCTTTATGGAGTTGGGCGATACTTTCCGCCTGCGAAAGGATTTTTATGGCAATACCAGGCTGGCGGCCCGGGACGCTTTTATGCGGGAATACATAACGGAAAGGTACCATTTGCCCCCCGCCGGGAAATAGCTAGGGCCGGCCTAAACGGTTCAGGGGCCAGTAACGGAACAGGGCTTTTCCCGTGATAAGATCAACAGGGACAGGCCCCCAAGTACGGGAATCGTTGGTATTGCTCCGGTCGTCGGAGAGGACAAAACACTCATTCTCCCCTAAAACAATCCGTTCCATGTTTCCCGAAAAAGGGAGGGATTCATCCCAGAGAGCGGGAACCTGGGGAATGGCAACATCATAGGGGTGTTCCGACAGTTCAAATTCCGTAAAACTGTAGGATTCGTCCCGGGGCTTAATCCGCAAGACAAAATTGGTCATGGTGATTTCATCCCCCGGAAGTCCTATTACCCGCTTAATAAAAATTTGTTCCTCCCGGCCCGAAAGGCTTATCCTTTGGGCGGTAAAAAAACGCACTCCCCCGTCAAGGATTTCGGTCCAGAGGGAGGGTTTCTGATGGAGGGACATATCTACCAGCACGATGTTCCCCCGGCGGAAGGGGACGGAACGGTTCCAAATCTCAATGCCCGGCAGCAGGGAATGAAAATAGGAAGAAAAAATAAAACGATCCCTTGCCCGGAGTCCCGGCTGCATGCTTTCATTCTCCAAAACCCGCATAGAAAAAAGAAAGGTCGTGGAAAGGTACAAAACAAAAAAAAGCAGGCACCACAAAAAAACCCAGCCTATCTTATGGCGCTGGCTCTTTTGGGCCGCGTAGGAATATTTTCGCCATTTACCAAACATGGATTATGTTCCTTATCATCGTATCGGGCCCAAACGTCCTAGGGGCCAGTAAATAACGGAGCCCTTGCCCAGCACCCCCGTTTCCCGGATGGGACCAAAATAACGGCCGTCCCGGGAATTATCCCGGTTGTCCCCCAGGGGCAGAATCCTGCCCTCCGGCACATACCAGCCCAGGGTCCGCCGGGCAAAACGGGCCCGGTACCGGGCGTCCTGGGGATAGGCGGTCCGCAATACCCCCAGGAAAGACTCCTCATAGGCCAGGTAATCCCGGTACCGGAGCCGTTCCAGCGGCGCGGCGGCGGCGAGGAGCCTTTGGGGGGGGCTAAGCCCCATGTCCATATAGGCCGTAACCTTTCCGGCCGCTTCCAGGGCGGGGTAGGCGTCCTCCTCCACCAGACGGCTCAAACGGTGGTTAAACTGCCTGGCCGCGTTAAATTCCCGTTCCAAAACCCACCGGTCTTCCCCGGCAAAGAGGATCCGCAGTTCCCCCTGGCGGGTAATAAACCGGTCGCCCCCCATGCCAACCGCCCGTTTAATCAGAAAATGGGCCTTAGGCTCCCCCGACTCATCCCGGTCAATATCCACCAGCGAAAGGGTAAGCATATAGATGATCCGCTGGGCAATGTCAAAAATCGGCCCCCGGGAAATGTAGGAAGGATTTTCAAAGATGATAATATCGTTACGTTTGGCTTTAACGGGGCTGGGCAGTTTAGCCACCCCCGGAAGCAGTTCGGGACCGAAGATGATCTTATTAACGAAGATCCGGTCCCCAATAAGAAGGGTATCGATCATGGAGCCCGAGGGAATCTGATATGCCTGGAAAAGGTACTGATTAATCAGCAGCACCATCCCGGCGGCCCAGATAAAGGCCTCAAGCCAATCCACCAGGGGATGTTTCTTTTTTTGTTTTTCCTTTTTAATGCGCCGGATCCGTTGCCGGCGGCTAAGGTATCTTTCCGTCAGGAGTTCTAAACGATCAAAAAAATCAAGGTTCCGCGCCATTTCAAAGAAGTTACCATGAAGTCCCGTCGTTGACAAGATATTGACAGGAGACCTATAATGCCGCCATGTTTGGAAAAGGTTCTCCTCCCGCGGAGACGCTCCCGGAAGACCGGGTTAAATTAAAACCCCTGCTGGGCATCCGCCCCGGGGTATATCTGGTCTGGCTTTATGGTTTTATTATCCTGGGGATCCTGTTTTTTATTTTGGTTTATCCCGGCCTGGCCCGGCCCGGCAGTTTGATCGCCTTCAGCTCCGAACCCCGGGGGGCCGCGGTCCGCCTGGACGGGGTTTATCTGGGAACCGCTCCGGGGGAATTTTTTATTCCCCGGGGAAGGCGCCGGTTCGAGATGAGCCTCCCCGGGTTTGAACCCTGGGAGGCGGAACAGGAAATCGGAGGCCGGCTTTTTGCCTCCAACTTTTTCCCCCGCCGGGAGGCTGTCCGCGGGACCCTGGCTTTAGCCCGGCCGGAAGCGGCTTTTTCCCGGGCCGCCTCGGATTACGCGGAGTGGTCCCTTGCGGGGGAACCCACCGCGGCTTACCAAATACCCTTAAGCCTCTCCGAAGGGGCCTACCGGGCGGGGCCCGCGGGAAGGGATCCCGGGGTTTATCAGAATTTTACGGAAATTTTGCAAAGCGCCCCGGGCTTTGCCCTGACCCAGGCGGCCCTGCGGGACCTTATCCGGGCAAAATGCCTTATCGACAACGGGGGGCTTTCCCCTTCACCGGTAAGCCTGCTCCGCTCCGCCGGGGATATCCTGAATTTCCTCTCCGAAAGTCCCGGGGCGGCCCTCTGGCTCGGGGAGCTCCTGCCCCCGGAAACCGCGGCTCCGGTAATTGCCTCCTCCTGGTATAAACGGGACCGGGAAGCCCCCGTCCCCGAGGCCCCCCCTCCCGGAGCGGGGCCGGGAGGCCGGATCGTCCTTGCCGAATCCCTGGGTTTCCGGGAGCTTCCCGGGGGCGTCCTCATACAAAACACCCCCTTCCCCCGGAGGATCGAGATAGGCCCCTTCAGCATCGCCGAAAACGAGGTATCCCTCGGTTCCTGGGAAGCCTTTGTCCGGGCCAATCCCGAATGGGGGAAGGAAAATATCGCCGCCCTTTTGGAGGCGGGGCTTGTAAACGAAGACTACCTGGAAGGGCCCGGCAACCCGGAGCTTCAAAGCGCTTATCCCCCCGGCGCCGCCCCGGGAATCTCCTGGCACGCGGCCCGGGCCTACTGCCAATGGCAGACAAGCCTCCTTCCTTCCCCCCTGGCGGCCTATGAAGTCCGGCTCCCCACAGAGGCGGAATGGGAATACGCCGCAAAAAATCAGCCCGAAGGGGGCCTGGCGGATATGCTCGGGGGAATGTGGGAATGGTGCGGCGATCCCTTTATACCCCTTCCCCTTTTTGCCCCTTCCCAGGGGGGAACGCCGCCGGGGGAACTTCCCTTTAATTCCCCGGAAAAACCGGTCCGGGGCGGTTCCTGGATAAATCCCGCCGGGTCCGTGGACGGGGAAACCCGGGCTTCCCTTCCCCCCGCCTCCTGTTCCCCCTTTGTTTCCTTCCGGCCCGTCCTGGCCCCCAGGGGGAAGCCATGAGCGAGGGGGTAAAAATCATCGCCCAAAACCGCAAGGCCCGGCACGATTACGCCGTAGACGACAGTTACGAATGCGGCATAGAACTTCTGGGAACCGAGGTTAAATCCTTTCGGGACGGGAAAATTTCCTTCCCCGACGCCTGGGCGGAGGTTGTCCGGGGGGAAGTCTGGCTCCGGTCCCTGCGGATCGCGGAAAATCCCTTTTCATCGGTATTCAACCACGATCCGGATCGGAAAAAGCGGCTTCTTCTCCACCGGGATGAGATAAAACGCATTGCCCGGAAGGTAGATGAAAAGGGTTATACCCTGATCCCCCTGTCCTTTTATTTTAAAAAAGGCCGGGTCAAGGTTGAATTAGGCCTCTGCAAAGGGAAAAAGGCCTATGACAAGCGGGCGGATATCCGGGAACGGGATGTCAAACGGGACATAGAACGGGAATTCCGCCATGGCCTGCGGGGTTAGGAGCCTGTTGCGCTTCGCCTGTAAACCGGAAGGGTTCTCCAAAAATGAGCCCCTGCATTGTTCCGAAAATGAAAAAAAAATCCTAAACTTTGTATGAAACTCGTCCGCTTCTTAAAGAAATCGGTTCTTTGTTAGAATAATACAAAAATTTGTGGTATAGTAATTTATACGAATATGAAAAAAAAATTTTGGATACCCCTCCTGGTTTCGATCCTCTTTCCAATCCTTGCGAACGCCCAGGAGACTAAGCCCGTGATCCGGTTTATGCCCCTTATCACAGAGGGCATTGGGCATGAAGAGGCCAGGCTTATTGAAAGGCTTATACAATCCTATCTTTCCGATTTTGGGGAGGTGGTTATCTTTTTCGCCCTTTCCCCGGAGAATATAACCTCCGGTTCTTCCCAGGACTTTGATTTTTTGACCCAGGTTCCGGATTATATTTTCACCGGAAGCATCAGGAGCGACCGGGACAAGCGGATCTTCTCTTTGGAGCTTTTGACGATCGGAACGGGAGAGACCAGTTCTTATATTTCCATTCATAAAAATACCAGCGATTTGATATTAAAGGCCCGATCTTTGGTGGAAATGGCTTTCAGTTCAGAATATATTCCAGCAACGGAGCGAGAAAAGCCGGAGGATGCCGAAAATCTCACCGAAAAGGGCATTGCCGGCCTTTGGCGGGGCGATCCGGGGATAGAATTGATCCGGCTCCAGCGGAACGGCCGGGGGGTAGCCCTCTTTTCTTCCGGGGTCCGCATGGATCTGTCCTATTCTATCGAAGGAAACACCCTCAAAATAATACAAAGCTCCCGCAATAACGAAAGATTTTACCATCCCCTGCCTTTTGAGGTGGCAAAGGAACTGAGCGCCGTGGCGGAACCCATGACTTGGGAACTCTTCCTCTATGAAAAAGGGACGACCCTGCGGGGCATTAAACGGACCACCGAAGTCCGGCATGACGGGTCTGCCATTTTAGAATTCCTGCCGAATACGGTTCGGGAGGTGGCGTGGATAAAATCGGCCCGTTAGAAATCGTCATTTTTTTCCTGAACGGCCCGTAAAAGGTCAAAAATCGCAAAACAGATAAACACGGTCAGCCCCGCGCAGAAGGCAATAACCTTAAGAACATTATCGGACACAAAGTCCGCTTCCCGGGCTATCACCCTTTGTCCCGGATTGGTAGGGTGTTTTTTGATATCCCCCAGGCCCACAATGCGAATAAACCGTTCATCCGTCCTGCCGTATCCCAGTTCCTTGGCGTATATGGTGAGGGTATCCTTATCATACAAAAGGGCATTCTTTGCCGTTTCTAATTCCTTATTAATGATCCGCAGGGTCTCCATGTTTTTTTGCTGCTTTAGCCGTTCATCCTCCAAATGGCTGTATGCGGAAAATCCCGTAGGCCCGTTAAAAAACAAACATATACCGTATATAAGCACCCCAGTCCAAAGCCCTACGAGGTATTTCATTGATCTCATTAACTAGATTTACGGTTTATTTTATGTCCTTCTTAAGCTCCATTGACAACGGAAAAATCCCCGGCTAACATCAGAGAAGATTCGGTTATGATTTTTTGTAAAAGCCTTACAAAGAATGGGATAATGACCGATACTAATAAAGCATATATAAATTAATATAAATTGAAGCCGAACGCGCAGGCGTTAACGATTGGGAGCGGTTCATGGCAAGCGAAAAAAAACCTTCAATATATGACGATCGCAGCACTATCGGATCATCCGATGAACTTGATGAATATGGAGTCTGGGTAAAAAGCGAACCCCAGGATTTTTTTGCGGAAACTTCCGGAAATTTGGATTTACCTGCTCCGGATCTGGGAGATTTTGGCGATTTTGATATGGATTCGGCTTTGGCGGAATCGGGGGAAAATGATTTTTTTCAGGGCGATGAGCTTTTTGAAATGCCCCCCTCTGAAGGGGATTCCTTTAATGAGGAGGGTTTTTCCGTTGACGGCCTGGAATTTCCCGACTTTGATTCGGACAAGGAGGGCGCCTTGACCGGGGAAACGGAGGAACCTTTTGATTTAGCGGATCTGCCGGAATCGGAAGAAATTTCCCTCCCCGGGGAGGAAGGGGGGGATTCTCCCTTAGATTTTAGCGAAATTTCTATGACCGCTTTGCCTGGCGATTCCTTCCAGGAGGAGGCATTCCTCCCGGAGGAAGAAATTCCGGAAGGGGCCGAAAATACCCCGGATTTTGATTTTGACACCCTTGACAGGGATAGGGATACCGAAGGGGAGGCCCGCGAAAGGGCCCCCGGCCAGGATCTTTCCACCCAGTTGTTAATGAAAATCGCCGAAGAGTTATCCTCTATCCGGCTTGAATTATCGAGCCTGAAAAAGCAATTCCAGGCCCGGCGGGAGGATATCCCCGAAAAAGCAGCGGAGGAAGCCCCGGGGCATGGTTTTTTTGGCGGAGAAAATGAAGAAGAGGATGAAAAAATAGCCCTTACCGGCGACGAGCTTGACACCATTATCCATACCCCGGATCTTACCGAAAAAGACGCCGAAGTTCCGGAAGAGCCGGAAGCCCCGGTTCCTGAGGAAAGGGGGGATTTTGTTTTCGAGGATGATACAAACCAGGATATAGCCGCGGAGGATATCACCATCGATCTTGATTTGGACCTGGACCAGCCCGCGATAGAAGCCTTAAGCGATACGAATGAGATCCCTGGGGAAGAAAAACCCGGGGAACCGCCGCTTCCTGATTCCCCGGAATTTGAAATTTCCCTTGATTCGGAGGAATTATTAACAGAAGAAAAAGCGGTTCCGGATACGGAGGATTCTTCCTTCGATTTGAGCCTCGACGATTTAAACTTTGAGGAAGATGCCGAAGTTCCTTCCGGAATTGAAGAGGCTGAACTTGGTTTAAGCGCCACGGAAACGGAGGAACTGGAAACCCTGATGGAAAACGGCTTGGATCCCATGACCCCCCTTTTGGAAGATCCAAGTTATTTAGAGGAAGATCCCCTGGATTCGGTGGCTTCTTCCTTTTCCGACATTTCCTCCGATTTATCCAACGCGGTTATTGATGAGCCGGATCTTTCAGGCGAAATTAAAGAAAATCCCCTGAAAGAACCGGTCCTGGAGAGTATTACCCTGGATGATTTATTCGCGGATGACCTCAAGGAAGACATTCCCTTGCATTTTGATGACCCGGCCTTGGATGACGCGGAGGGGGAAGAGCTTGAAATTCCCTTGCATGAAGAAGAAAGCCAGGAGATGCCCGGGGAGGAGCCGGCGGAACTGGAAGAAGAGGATTTTTCCCCGGTTATCCCCGAAGCTTTTACCTTTGAGGAGGAGGATGCCCCGGCTTTCCTTGATGAGGATTTAGGGGAAGAGGAGGATATTGAAGAAGCGGCCCTGTTCCCCGCTGAAGCGGAGATTCCCGCTAATGAAACGGCCCCGGTACAAGAGGCCGGTTCCGTAATGGAAGCGGCGGAAGAAAATAAAGAACCCCAGTTTTCTTCTATTCCCTCTAATTTACAGCAGGAACTTAAGACGGTTCTTGTTTATATGGATCAGCTTTTGGAATCCCTTCCGGAAGATAAAATTGAAGAATTTGCCAAATCAGAATATTTTAACACCTACAAAAAATTGTTCAAAGAATTAGGGCTTGTTTAAAATGGGGCTTTTAAGCAAAGCCGCGGCCAAGGCAGCCTCCGCGGGGGACAAACATGATATGCCTGAAAAAGGGGGGGTAAAACCTGTCTTTGAAGGGGCCGAACATAAAAAAGCCTCCGCCGGGGAAGCGGCGCAAAAGATAAAGGAAAATATTACCCAATACTACAGGGACAATAGCCCCTTTCAGGGAATTATCCTGGAAAATTCGGGGCGGGCCGGGGAAGAAAAGGGCAAAAAATCCCTCGATCAGGTGACGGATATGATCCTCTGTTTTGGCATCGGCATCGGACTGCCGGGGGGACGCAGCCTGGTCCTGCTGCCCGCGTCTTTGGATCGGGAATTAATCGCCCACCGGATTTCCCATAGCCTTGACATTCCGTCCCTGAGCACCTTTTGGGCGGACAATCCGGAAGGGGCGATGAAAGAACTGGTATCCTTTCTTTAATAATAAAATGCGGGAACGGCTGATAAGCGCCCAAAACGGAGCGCCTACCGCCTATGTGGGGGACAGGCCCCTCCATTCCCGGTACGATCCCCGGGGGGAGGCGGAAAAATATATCCGGGCCTTGCGTCTTTCCCCGGAGATCCGTTTTTTTATCCTCCCCGAACCGGGGCTCGGTTATATCCTTCCCCCCCTTACCGAAAGGTTTCCCCAGGCTAAGATTATCGTCCTCCATCTCTCGGACTTTTTTACCCTGGAGACAACCGCGGGGAAGCGGTCAGCGGCTGTCTGGAGCCCGGGAAGCGGCACGGGCCTTCAGGAATTTCTGGAAAATGAAATTCCCGATACCGAAGCAAGGGCCATAAGGATCATCGAATGGAGGCCGGCCCAGGCGGCTTACGGGGAGGATTACCTCCGGCTCCTTTCCGAAACCGCCGACTTTATTAAACGGGCAGACGCTAATAAAAGAACCGCCCGGGGTTTCGGCCGGAGATGGGTAAAAAATTTTTTTAAAAACCTAAGGCTCCTCGGGACTGTCGTCAGCTACCCTCCCCTTGCCCGGCCTGTCATCGTTACCGGCGCGGGGCCTTCCCTGGAGGAATCCATCCCCCTTATCCGGGAAAAGAAAGAAAGGGGCGGGCTTATCCTCGCGGCGGCGTCCTCGGTTCCGGCGCTTTTTGCGCGAAGCCTCGCGCCGGACCTGGTCATCAGTACCGACGGCGGGGGATGGGCCCTTTTTCACCTCTATGAGGGGCTGCGAAGGGGAAAAGCCGCGGGCCCCCCCCCCTTTGATCTTGCGGCGACCCTTAACGCCGCCCTTCCCTCCCAATGCGGGGACCTCTCCCTCTTACCCATCAGTGACGGCAGCCTCTGGCAGGATCTGCTGCTGCGGGGACTGGGCATTCCCTTCATCTCCCTGCCCCAGCGGGGGACCGTAACCGCCTCGGCCCTGGATTTGGCCTTTTCCCTTACCCGGGGCAAGGTTTTTATCGCCGGGACGGACCTTTCCCACCGGGACATACGCACCCATGCCCGGCCGTATAGTTTTGAACGGCTTTGGGAGGAAGGGGCAAACCGCCTTTATCCGGTTTATACCCAGAGTTTCCTCCGCTCCCGGGCCATCGCCGCCGGGGGAAGCCATGACATCTATGCGTCCTGGTTCAGCCGCCAATTGGCGCTTTATCCCGGCCGCCTTTTTTCCCTGGGGAATAACCATCCCCTTTTTAAGGGCCTGGCAAGCCCGGGCGGGGAGCCGGAGGCCGGGGAACCAGGCCCCTACGCCCGGAAATTCTGGGTAAACCGGGAAAACCTTGCCGGCCGGGCCGGGGCGCTTCTTTTAAGGGCCTTTGCCGACGAAAAAACCGCGGCGGCCCTTGCCGGAGCGCTGGCCCCCCTGGTTTTGCCCGATCAGGATGCCCCCGATCCCGGCCAGGTGAGGGAGGCCCTCTTTTCCCTTCTCAAGGGCTGCCTGCCGGTACGGGAGGCCCCCCGTGGATAAACGCTTTTTCTTTGAGCGGAACCTTTTGGCCCTGTCCCGGACGGACCCGGCCCTTTGTTCCCGGCTTTCCGCGGCGGAAACAACGCAAAACAGGTATAAATTCCTCGAATCCCGTTCCGGGGAGATCGTTCCCGCCCTGGTTACCGCGGAGGGCGGCGCCCGCCCCTTACATTCCCTGGTGGACCCCCAAAAAGAAGGGCGCCGCTTTATCTCCGCCAGCGAACAGGAGGGGTTCCTTATCTTTTTGGGCCTGGGCGGAGGTTTCGCCGCCGCCGCGGCCCTGGAACGGGAGGATGTCCACCGGGTTCTGGTGATCGATTACGATATCAACGGCGTGGCGGAATTATTCTGCTCCCGGGAGTATATCAGAATTTTAAGCGATCCCCGGTTCCGGCTTCTGGTAGACAGCCCGGAGGAGCTCATCAGGGGGTATATCCTGGACAACTATCAGCCAGTTTTTTCCGGGGGAATCAGGATGCTTCCCTTAAGGCCCCGGCTCGAAGGGGATCCGGTCAAATTCAGCCGGGCAGGGGCCGCGGTGGAGTCCGCCATTGAGGCAATTTCCGCCGATTATTCAGTTCAGGCCTATTTCGGAACCCGGTGGTTTTCCAATATTATCAGGAATATTTTCCGGGCGGCGGAAGCCTATAGCCCCCTGGGGCCCGTCCGGAAGGCGGCGGTATGCGCCGCGGGCCCTTCCCTGGACATTCAGCTTTCCCGGCTTTTGGAAAAACGGGAACGGCTCTTTGTTTTTGCCGTGGATACAAGCCTCCCCAGCCTCCTCCAAAGGGGCTTGGAACCGGACGCGGTGGTTTCCATCGACTGCCAGCATATTAGCTACTACCATTTTATGAACGGCCTTCCCCGGGGGGCCTCCCTTTTTCTGGACCTGGCAAGCCCCCCCCTGGTGGCATCCCGGTCGGAAAGGCCCTATTTTTTTTCCGGGGGCCACCCCCTCTCCCACTATATCTCCCGGTACTGGCGGCCCCTGCCGCCGGTGGATACCTCCGGGGGCAATGTTACCTACGCGGCATTGTCCCTGGCGGATAAACTCGGCGCCGGGGAGATAGAGCTTTACGGGGCCGATTTTTCCTATCCCCTGGGACGCACCTATGCCCGGGGAACCTATATATATCCCTATTTTGAAAACCGGCAAAACCGCTTTTCCCCCCTGGAGGGGCTTTTTTCCTCCTTCCTCTACCGCGATACATCCTTAAAGCGGGTGGAAAAGGAAACCTCCTGGTATTACGAGACCTGGGCCTTAACCATGTACCGCCGGAAGGTGGAGGAGCAAAAGCTCCGGGCGGCCCTGTTTCCCATTCCTGGCCTGGGGCCTCCCCTGGCGGCCCGGGAAAAAACAAAAGAGCCCGGGGAGCTTTCCCTCTTTGCCGCGGGCAAGGCTTCCATGGGGGCGGGGGAATTCCTGGACACCTACCGGCGGGATATCCGCGCCCTGCCCCTTCTCCGGGAAGGGCCCGAGGCCTATCTTAAAAAACTTAACCCCAGGGAAAAACAGATCCTTACCACCCTTATTCCTGAAGCGGCGGCAATAAAACGCTGCCGCCCGGAGCTCAATACCGCGGAACTCCTTGAGGCGGTTCAGGCCTACTGTCTTAAAGAAATCGACCGGGTATTACAAAGCAAAGGATAACTCAGGGGGAATGCCAGCTCAAGGCGCCGTATCCGACAAAGGAATCGGGGATACCCCTTGCGGCCGCTCCGGCATCCGCGTCGGCGCTGGTACCGTAAGCGAGGAGGCGGGCCTGTCCCGCCCCTGAGGCCCGGGCAAAGCCTAAGGCGCCCAATACGGCTCCAACTGAGCAAGCGGAAAAATCCTCCTCCGCCCGGCGGAGTATCTTTCCGCCGTCCCCCTCCAGAACCGCTTGAATAAAGGCGGCATCGTTGACTTCCCGTACCCAGCCCAAGGCCGTTTTTCCCCGGCCCCGGGGGCTAAAACCGTAATTATCCCCATAATGGGTGAGATCCGTGGAACCCAGGACCGCCGTTTTCCGGTTCAAAGCCGCGGCGGTACGGGCAATAAGCTCCCCCGCGTCCAGGGAGGCGATTTCCGCGGGGAGCCTAATCCAGAGAACGCGGGAACGGGGAAAATAGTACCGCACCATGGGAAGCAAAATTTCGACGGTATTATCCTGATACCGGTCAGGCCGGCCGCCGAGGGCCTTTTTAAGGATATCCCGGAATTCACCGTCTATGGGAAGATCCCCCAGGGGAGTCCGGACCCCGTCTTCCTCGGCAAAAAGAGGGGGCATGCCCGCGGGCAAATGACCGCCGATAACGGCCACGGTTTCTGCCCGGGGGTCCAGAGCCGAGACCGCGGCGGCGGCAATAGGGCCGGAATAAAACCAGCCCGCGTGGGGGGCAAAGGCGGCAAGGGCGTTACGGGGTTCCTTTCCCGGAGGAAGCCCCTCCAGAAAAAGGGTTATCTTTTCCGCGCTTTCGGGGTACCAGGGTACGGGAAGGCGCCGTTCTCTCAGGATCATAAAAACTCCGCCGGAAGAAAATCCCGGGATTTATAAATTTATCAAGGATAATCCTAGCATGACATTAAAAAAAAATATATAATAAACCCATGCAACAAAAAAATCCGCCCCGCAGATCAGTAGTATCTTTTATTATCGCCTCCGTATGTATTCTGGCCTATATCGCGGCCCTAGCGTATGCTGCCGTTAAAATTTATGTTAGTATTGATGGATACCGCGGTATCGCGGAACAGGAATTTTTTAAGCTGGCGGATCTCGCCTCGGCGGCGGGAGTTTTAGGCTTCATGAACGAACCCTTTCAGGAAGCGGTGCAGGACACCCTGCACAAATCCAAAACCCTGGAGGGGATCATTATCTCCGGCCCCAACGAGGAATATGCCTTTGAACGGGCGGCGGACAGGGCCATTGCCTGGAACGGCGATATCCCCCGCTTCAAGAGCCGGCCCGGCGTTTCCGGGGAGCCCTTTCATATGCCCTTGCGAATTGAAGGGCAGCGGAATGTAACCATCAGCGCCATATACAACTATCTGGATTATGAACAGCTCACCAGGGTCCTTAAGTTCACCCTCCTGGTGGTCCTCTCTGCTTTGTCCCTGGCTTTTTTTACCCTTATGCTGGAATTTCTTTTGGGGAAAAACCGGGCCCAGCCTGGGGCAGCCCGGAATGATCCGGAGGAAAAACCTTCCCCGGATTTTGATGAATTCGCTAATTTTGAGACGGCTTCCCCCGGCGTTTCCGGAGAGGAGCAAGATTTTTCCGCCCTTGAGGAGACCCTTCCCGGAACCGGTCAATTTGAGGCCGCACCCGAGGATCCCCGGGGACTTTATACTCCCCGGGGCAATATTGGATGGGAAGCGTATACCCAGGATCGGCTTAGTTCGGAAATTCACCGCTGCGCGTCCTTTGAACAGGATCTGGTATTCTTTGTTATGGAATTAAAAATCCCGGATGTGCCGGACACCCTCTATAGACGTTTTGCCGATGAAGCGGTAGATTTTTTTATCCTGCGGGATCTTATCTTTGAAAAAGGGGAAAAGGGCATCGCCGTCATTAGCCCCAATATGGATTTGGATCAGGGCTTTGCGAAGTCCGAAGAATTTCATAACCGGCTTTTACAAAGCTTGCCCGAGTTTTTAACCGGCCGGTCCGATTTATGCATCGGCTTAAGCTCCCGGTCGGGAAGGCTTATTGACGCGGAGCGGCTCCAGTTCGAGGCTTCCCAGGCCCTGCGGAGGGCCCTGAAGGACCCGGTTTCTCCTATTGTGGCCTTTAAAAGCGATCCGGAAAAATACCGGGCCTTTATTGCTTCTCAAAATAATCAGCATCCCTAAAAATACGCTTTACGGTCCAATCCGCCAGGGCATATACCTGGGGAACCCCGGAAACCGCGGCGCAAAGCCGGGAATCATGACCGGTATATCCTGCCCGCATGGTCAAAACAGAACCGTCTTCCAATTCCAAAACAATACGTCCGGCATTTAAAAGGGGACTTTCTCCGGTTTTTACCTGCTGAATAAAGTCTTCCCCCTCGGCGTCCAGCAGGGCCCGGATATAGGCTTCCACCCGCTGTTTGTCCGGAAGGGGCCGGGCATCCAAGTCCCAGCCCCCGGTATCCCCGTTCCGGGAAAGTGTCAGGGCCGGGCCGGGGGCGTCTTCCCCGGGGGAGGGAGGGGAAACCAGGGTAAGGCGCTGGACCATATCAGGGTTCCGGATATTATCCGGGAAAAGCTTAAGCAGATACCAGGAATTCCGGGGCGCCTTGAGATAGGGAGAAAGCCTGTCCTCGCCGGAGCGGATTTCCCTTTGGTTATTCCTGCGGAGGTATACCTCATTGCCCGTACTGTCCCCCCGGCCGATGAGAAGATCCAGCAGGGGATAAACAGAAACGCCGCCCCGGATTAGGATACGGGAGGCGGTTCCTTCGGTAAGGGAAAGCCGTTCATAGGAAGCGGGGGAGTTTCCCCGGACCGGATACTGAAAGGAAGCGGAAAGGAGCCTTAAAAATTCCTCAACCCTGGCCTGCCGGGCCGGATATTCCCCGTCCTCGCGGGAAACAACCCATTTTTCACCGCGGCGGCGAAAAACCGTGGGATCTTCGCCGGCCCTTCCGGTAATTTCTATCCGATCCGCCTGATCCCGAAATTCCGGCTTGAGCCATACATAGGCGGCATTTCTGTCACGCAAACGATCGGGATCCAAAATAAAGGTCAGGAGATATGCCAGGGCTAACAACCCCGCTAAACCCGCGAGAAGCCCGGCCTTTACCCTATAAAGCACCGGCATCCCTCCTTTTTGCCTCCGCCCCCCGCCGCCGGAGAAAAAGAATTCCCCCGAACGTAAGCCCCAGGGGAACTATTACCGTATTGAGAATCCGGGAAAAGGCCATCGCCCTTTCCCGCTTTTCCGGATCGGGGATCCGGTCAAGCCGTCCCGTTCCGCGGGGGCGGTTCCGGATGCCGACAATGTCATCGTCATTATTGAGCCAGTCCGCCGCCTGCAGGAGAAAATCCAAATTCCGCTCCGCCTGGGTATAGGCCATGAAAAGGGAAGCGAAATCCGTATCCCCTATCACAATAATCCGGGATTCCCGGGGGTCTCCGGTCCTGTCCGGCAGTTCCTCCGGGGAGTCCTCCTGTACCGGTTTGGGAAGCCCCTCAAACCAACTGGGAAATTTGCCCGAAAGGGCAGCCGCCAATACCCTGGTGCCCCGGGTGTCCGGCCCTTCCCGGTCAAATAATTCGGAGTTTTCAGGGGAGGTGATAAACTCCTCGGTCATAAGCCACGCGCCGGGGGTGGTAAAAAAAAGGGGCTCCCCCCGGACCTGCTCCGGGGGGTTCAGCTCAATAGGGCTGGGCCAGAAGAGATCCGCCCCGGCGAATCCGGCGCCTAAGGGGTGATCCCGGCTGGCGTTTTCCCCCGACACGCCTATCCAGTGGGGATACCTCAGGAGCCGCAACTGGGGAGCCCCCGAAGGGCCTGTTGTTTGATACTGGAGGGTAAGGGCGGACTGATCCAAAACCAGGGCCGGCTGTATTGTGGCCCCGTAAAAAGAAACCATGGATAAAAGCCCCTTATCGAAAATAACCCGGCTTGCAAGATCGCCCTGGGAATTGACAAAAACCCCCTCAAGGGCAAAAAACACCCTGCCGCCGTTATGAATATACCGGTCTATCCGGTATAGGGCCCATTCATCCAGATCCTCTGCCCCGCCGAGAACAAAAAGAACCTTTAGGGTATCGGGAATTTCTTCCCCAGCCTCAAGAAGGGTGACCCGGAAGCCGGAACGGAGAAAGGCCTGGTTGAGGAATTCATAATCCCTTTCCCATTGCCGGTAGGAATCCCCAACAATAAAGGCGGCTTCCCGTTCCTCCTCCCGGATCAAAGACCGGATCCGGGAAGTGAGATCATATTCCAGGGTGTCTTGAGAAAAAACAAAGGGCAAAACTTCAATTTTATCCAGGTATTCAATTACAATGCCGGAATATACGGTGGTAAAATTTGCCTCGTCCCGTTCAAGGGTCTGTATTTGCCGGGGGAGAATGCCCAACTGCTCCGCCTGCTGAACCAGGCCCGCCTTCAGGGGATCCCGGAGGATAAACCGGATGCGCCCCCGGGAATAAGCGGCATATTCCCTCAGAAAATCCCGGATCTCCGCGGGCAGGGGATGCAGACGGGTCAGTTTTTCCGAAAGATAATAGACGATGCGCACTTCATCGGTAATTTCTTTATAAAGCTCCCGGGATACCGGGGAAATCGTATAAGCCTTGTTTTTGGTCAAATCCAGGCGGAACCATAAACGGCGGCTTAAGGCGGTTCCCAAAACAAGGACAATAAGGCTTAACAAAGTGATGATCCGTTCCTGCCTCCGGGTCATCCCGAACTCCAGCGGCGAAAAAGCAAAACCCGGGTGTTTAGGAATAAAAACAGCACCGTGCTTAAAAGGAAAAAGGCTATATCCCGGCTGTCAATGACCCCCCGGGAAAAACCTTCAAAATGGAAGGACAGGGAAATAAAATTGACAGCCGCTGCCAGGGGAAGGGGCAAATCGAAGCTCAGGGTCAATTGATTTGCCAATATTGCCGCCAGGAGAACCACCGCGCTTCCCAGGAAGGAAGCGGCCTGGCTTTTTGAAAGGGAAGAAAGCAGGAGCCCCAAGGCCGTGGCGGAAGCGCCCAGAAGGAGAACCCCCGCATATTCCCCGATAATGACTCCGGCATCAAAAAAAGCCAGCGGCAAAAGGCTTAAAGGAACCGGGATAGTAAAAACCAAAATCAGGGATAACACGGCAAAGGCGGAAAAAAATTTCCCCAGGACCAGTTCCCATTCGGAAAAAGGCAGGGTCAGGAGCAGTTCGATAGTCCCCAGCTTCCGTTCTTCCGCCCAGCTTTTCATGGTAATAAGCGGAACAACCAGGACAAACACCGGGGGAAAGGCGGCGAAAAAGGGGCGCAGGGTTGCGGCGTCCAGGGCAAAAAAACGCTGTAAATAGAAAAACCAAAGGGAAACGCAGAGGAGAAAAAAAACCGCCGTTCCATAGGAGGCAGGGGAAATAACAGCGGCATAAAATTCTTTCCCGACCAGGGTAAAAATTCTTTTAAAAAAAACTTTCACGGCCCTTCCCCGTCCTCGCCGGTAACTTTGACAAAAATATCCTCAAGGCTAAGTTTTTTCCGGTTCATTTCCAGAATCTTAAGGCCCTCCTTCACGGCCCAGTCAAAGATTCGCTCCCCCGGGTCCCCCCCTTCATTGTCCTGAAAACTGAAGCTCAGGCTAAGGGTTCCATCCGCTCCGGCCCCGGACTTGACGCCGGTAAGGTCCCCCGCCAGGTTTTTAAGCTTTGCCTCAAGTTCCGAAATGCCGGCGCCCTTGATTTTCAGAACCCAAGTATCATTGCCCTTGAGGGTTCCGGCAATTTCTTCAGGCCGGCCCTGGGCGGCAATACGGCCCGCGTTTAGAATAAGCACCCGGGAACAAACAGCCTCGACTTCCTGGAGAATATGGGTAGAGAGGATCACCGTTTTTCTTTTTCCCAGTTCCCGTATAAGGGTACGGATTTCGATAATCTGATTTGGGTCCAGACCCGAGCTGGGTTCATCCAGGATAAGGATGGGGGGATCGTGGATAATAGCCTGGGCGAGGCCCAGGCGTTGTTTATACCCCTTAGAAAGGGTTTCGATCCTTTGGGACCGCACCTGTTCCAGGCCGCACCGCTCCATGGCGGTCCCCAGGGAGCGGGATTTTTCCTCCCGAAGGATAAGCCGGGAGCGGGCTATAAAAGAAAGGTATTCCTCCACGGTGAATTCCCCGTAGAGGGGGACATTTTCGGGCAGGTAGCCGATACGTTTTTTTACCTCCGCCGGGTTTTCCTCTACCGAAATTCCGTCCACCAGGGCTTTTCCCGATGAAGGAAAATGGAAACCCGTGAGGATCTTCATGACCGTTGTCTTTCCGGCGCCGTTAGGCCCTAAAAAACCTAACACCTCACCCTGATCGGCTTCAAAGGATATATCCCGTACCGCTTCGACCCGGCCGTAACGCTTGGTAAGGCCCTGTACCGCAACCATGAAAAAGGCTCCTAATCCGCGTATTCCATGGGGAAAACCATACCGTCCCGGGAAAGTACCGTTTCCGGGAAGACGGCCTCCGCCTCTTTTAAAAGCTGTTTTAGATTGAATTCGGCATACCGGGGGCTGTAATGGATAAGGGCCAGCTTTTTTACCCCCGCGGCGGCGGCTATCCGGGCGGCCTGTTCAGCGGTCATGTGCTTCTTCTCCCGGGCGCTTTCCTCAAGTTCCCTTTCAAACATGCCTTCGCAGACAAAAAGATCCGATCCCGCCGCTTCCCGGGCTATTTCGGGAAAGGCCAAGGTATCGGTTACAAAAGAAAATTTCCTGCCCGACCGTTTTTCCCCCAGGACCTGCCCGGATTTTACCTCCTCCCCCCTTGAGGACAATACGCTCTCCCCTGCCTGGAGTTTGGCCCACAGGGGCCCCCGGGGCACCCCCAGGGCTTCCGCCTTTTCCGGGTGGAATTCGCCGGGACGCTGGTCCTCCTCAAAGGCGTAACCGAAACAAGGTTTAGTATGCCGCAGGGGGAAGGCGCGGACATGAAAGCCCTCCCCCCGGTAAACGATCCCCGGTTCGGTAAATTCTTTAACCACGATTTCATAGTTAATATACATATCCAGAACCCGGCGGTTGGTTTCGATATATTCCGCTATCCGGGGAGGCCCAATAATATAGAGGGGATCATCCCGATCCACCTGGGAGGAAAGCATCAGGAGTCCCGGAAGCCCCGTTACATGATCCGCATGGGTATGGCTTACAAAAATGACGGATATTTTTTTCCATCTTAGGTTGAGTTTCCGCAGGGAAACCTGGGTTCCTTCCCCGCCGTCAAATAAAAAAAGCTCCCCTTCACGCCTTAAGAGCACTGACGTAAGATGCCGGTTTGGCAGGGGCATCATTCCCCCGCACCCGAGTATAAAGGCTTCAAGATTCATCGGGGAAAAGTATACCAGCCGGGAGGAAAAGGTTCAACGCCGGGTTCAGGGCATTTCTTGAATCCGCTCCACAAAGGGATTCCGCAATTGCCTCTGGGCCCTGCCGCGCCATTCGCCGGCTTGGTTTTGGCCGCTTAAAAAAGCCCAAAGGGTGCCGGCGGGAGCCGCTTTACCGCTGCCGTACAGGGCGGCGCCCAGGTAATATACGGTTTTATAATACTCCGCGTCTTCGATATAAGCCGTCAATACGGGCCGTCCCATAATCTCATCCATGAGGGCATCCAGGGAACTAAAGGTAAAATCATACCGGTTCCGGATAGCTTCCTCAATCAGGGTGGTGTTCTGGATTAAGAAGGCGAACATCAAGTGTTCGGCGGCCCGGCTGTGCCGGCCGGAGGCATAATAATAAAACCCCAAAAGCCGGTGAACCCCCTCAACCGGGGCATTACGATACCGGTAGAGGGTCAAAAAGCGGTTTACCCCGTCATTTTCCAGGATCCGGGCCATGGCATTCCGGGTAAAGGAATCCTCAGTCCAAAAGGAATCCCAGGGCCTTCCGTCCGGTGAAGCTCCCTCAAGAATTTCCAAGGCCCGGCTTTCCATTTCCGTATACTCCTGGGCCGCTTTATGAATATCAACAATTTTGTATAAAATTTCGATATCGAATCCAGGGTTTTCCAGAAAAGCCCGCTGTTCATGGGCTTTTTGATACTGTCCCAGGGCTATCTTCAGTTCCCCTTCAACCCGGTAGACTTCCCCGATCCAATATTCCGCTTCAGGATAATTTTTGAGAAGGCCAAACTGTTCCAGGGCGCGGTTAACCGAGTCTTCTAAAGAAGCCTTGGGAACCCGGTAATACAATTCTTCCAGGGCGGCGGTAACATTGGGCTGATAATGGTCAACGAGGTATCTCTCTACCTGGTCCAGGGAATTCCCCAGGCGCCGCACCTCCGGCAGGGAGAAAAGTTCTACCAGGGCCCGTTCCATCCGGGTATATAGGGACCGCCTTTCCCGCCGGGCATCCTCAAAGGCGATAAGGGCGTCCCCGTAGGCCCCGTTTCTAAAAAAATGTTTTCCCCGCTCCAGGGAAAACCAATAGGGACGCTCCGCCTGCACCTGGGCCCGTCCCGGATAACATAAGAGCAGTGAAAGAAAACAAAACAATACCCCTTTTTTCATAGTTTCTCCAATTCTTCCCGAAAAAGGGCATCCGAAAGGGCGGCGTCAATGGTCCGTATAACCTTTCCGCGGCGGAAGATCAACACCTTTTCTCCCGCGCCGGTAATCCCCAGATCGGCATGGCGGGCTTCTTCCGGCCCGTTCACCGCGCAGCCCATGATGGCCACGGTGATATTTTTATCCAGGGAATATAAATAATCCCGCCACCTGTCGGTAAAGCCATGGGTGTCAAACCCGTTTCTGCCGCACCGGGGACAGGAAATAATTACCACCCCCTTCCGGGTTTTTTCCTCCCCGGTAGTGTCGGCTAAAGCGCCCAGGATCTCCCGCCCGGCGATGATCTCATTTTCGACGGTGTCCGAAAGGGAAACCCGGAGGGTGGCTCCTATCCCTTCGGTCAAAAGGGTATGGACCGCCACCGCGTTCCGGACCACCCCGGCGATGAGGGGCCCCGCCTCGGTTACCCCGATGTGCAGGGGAATATCAAAACGGGAAGCAAACAAACGGTTGGCCTTAATAGTATCGGCAATCGAAGAAGCCTTCATAGAGACTAAAACCGGGGAAAAGTGAAATTCCGAAAAGAGCGCCAATTCCCGCTCCGCGGCGGCTACCAGGGCTTCAGCCCGGCTCAGTTCGGCGTTTTCCACGGAACGCCTTAAATCCTGGGGGAGGCTTCCGGCGTTCACCCCGATCCGCAGGGGGATTCCCCGGCCGGCGGCCTTGGAAAGCACCTTCTCTACCCTTTCCCGGCTGCCGATGTTTCCCGGATTTATTCTGATCTTGGCGATGGGGTAATCAAGGCAGCGGAGGGCAATTTTATAATCAAAATGAATATCCGCCACCAGCGGGAGGCTTACCATGCCGGCAAGATGCCCCAAAACATCGGCGGCGTTTAAATCGGGAACGGCAAAACGGAGCAAACCGCAGCCCATGGCTTTAAGGCCGCTGATCCGGGCGATTAACCTTTCCCCTGCCTGCCCCTCAAGGTCAAAAAAAGAAAGGCGGTCCTTCCACATGGTTTGAACAACAACAGGGAAGTTACCGCCTACACAGAGGCCATCGACATGATCAAAACCGCCTATCTTAACTACCCGGGAAATCCGCCGCTCCACAACCACACCCTAAAGGGTTATATAACCGCAAAGCTATGCCCAAAATTCCGCCAGGCTATTATGGCAGGCCAAATCCGGACCTTCGCGGCAAGACAGGTTCAGCCCTAGCTAATCATGGAAAGAACCATCGCGAAGAGGGCTACGGTCTCGCAGATGCCGACTATGGCGATATACTGGGTAAAACCCTTGCCGGTCTCTGCCTGAGCATCGGCGCCCGCCGCTCCGGCCTGGCCCTGGGCAATAGCGGAAAAAGCTATGGCAAGCCCCGAGGCAATGCCAAAACCAAGGTACAACCAGGCATTATCCGGGTTTGCCAAAGACGCGGTTTTCATCTGCATCATCAGGATAAAACCATAGAAAGT
>JAITRD010000017.1 GCA_031288575.1 Treponema sp.
CCCCGGACATGATACGATCCCGGATAGTACAGGAAATACGCTGATATATGGGTATCCGTGGAGAAGCCATCCGAAACAACCTCAACAGAACCGGTAGTATACATATACTATACCATTAAACGCCGGCTGTCAAGACATAAAAAGGCCCCGCTGTGGGTTAGTATACTTTGAAATCCGCTAAAAATATTGGTTTCAGCGGATTTTTTGAGCCGCGGGCGCCCGAACCCGCGGGCCGAATTTTCACTATTTTGCCCTTGACAAATCTTCTTGTCTGTGTTATAATACTTTCATTGTATATATACATGTGTACACATACATGTATTGTTATAATTATCCAAGTCCTATTAAAAAGGACTAACAATTTTTGGAGGTGGTCGAATGAAAAGAATAACACTAGTGGTTGGGGCGCTTTTACTGAGCTGTACCCTGTTGTTTGCCGCCGGCGGGCAGCAACAACAACAACAACAGCAGTCCGGCGGTTCAAGCCAGATTAGGGTTACGGCGTTAATAAGAAATCTGAACGAGCAATTCGTAAAGGATTACTCGGAAGTCCTGCGCCGCCTTGCCCGGGAACGGGGGGTGGAGCTGAACCTTCAGGACGCCAATAACGCCCAGGACACCCAGCTTACCCAGCTTCAAACCGCGATCAACCAGGGATACCGGCTGTTTATTATCATTCCGGTGGAACGGGATCTGTCGGAACAGATGAACAAGATGATCAACGACGTGGGCGGGATTGCGGCCTATTCCAATGTGGCCCCCACGGTGGACAGCCTCAAGATCAGCAAGAATTTCTTCTATGCATCCTCTCCCGAAACGGTAGCGGGAAGGTATCAGGGGGATATTATCGCGGATTATTTCGATAAATACCCCAATAAGGCCCCGGGGAAGGCGCTGAACATGCTGTACATCCGGGGGATGGACGGCTATACGGCCACCAAGTTCCGGGAAATCGGCATGCAGGCGGCGCTGAAGGACCGGGGCTACGCGGTGAAGTACATCGCCGCGGATACGGCCAACTGGGCCCCTGATCAGGCCCAGCAGAAGATGGACGCCTGGCTTGCGGCGTATAAGGGCCAGTTCAACGTGGTGGTTGCCCAGAACGACGGGATGGCCCTGGGCGCGGTGGAATCCCTCATCGCCAATGGGTATACCAAGGCCAATGCCGACGACGGTACCGTCCTCCAGTTCCCGGTCCTTGGGGTAGACGCCACCCAGGACGCGCTCAATTCCATGAACGAAAGCAAGCTCTACGCCACGGTACTGCAGGACGCGGTCGGTCAGGCTACCACGGCCTTTGACGTCATCTATCAATACGCCTCCACCGGTTCCATCCTGGGCAAAGTGGCCAACGGCATCAGTCCCGCCACCCAGACTACGGAAGAAGCCCCTGCCGATGACCCCGCGGTTATCGGGCAGTGCTACATGGTTCCCTTTGTGCCGGTTACCAAGGCCAATTACCGGGATTACCTGGCAAAATAGGCCATACATTCATTCCGGTAAACGGGCCGGTTTCAAAACGCGGTGAGCGCGAGCCGTGGCTGCGGGCCGCGCCCAAAAACCGGCCCGGAAAAGCGGCGGTCTGTTTTCTCGTAAATTCAAGGCTGTTTTGACAGGCAAGGTATGTCTTTTGTCATGTGATATGTGAAACAGCCTTGGATTTTTTGACTGATTGAGATTCCTAGTGGACAGGGCCGTGGTTATCCGGTAATTGTTTCTTTACGGGGAAGGAAAATGGCAGAGTCGGACTATATACTTGAAATGCTTGAGGTGGTTAAACGGTTCCCCGGGGTACTCGCCTTAGACAAGGTCGATTTTCGGGTTAAGCCCGGAATGGTCCATGCCCTGATGGGAGAAAACGGCGCCGGTAAATCCACCTTAATGAAGTGTCTGTTCGGTATTTACCGGATGGACGGGGGAAATATTATCTTTAAAGGCCGGGAATGTCATTTTAACAGCGCCGCCGATGCCATGGGTACCGGGGTATCGATGATACATCAGGAGCTGTCTAATGTGCCCGAACGGTCGGTAGCTCAGAATATCTGGCTTGGCAGGGAGCCCCTTAACAAATTGAGGCTGCTTGATCACAAAAAAATGGTTTCCGATACCAAGACCCTGCTTAAGGGCCTCAACTTCGATTTTAATCCCGATGCCGCCATGAAGGCCCTCTCGATCAGCCAGCAACAGGGCTGCGAAATCGCCATGGCGGTTTCCTTTAACGCGTCGGTGGTGGTGATGGATGAGCCCACCAGTTCCCTTACCGAAAATGAAGTTTTCCATCTCTTTGATATTATCCGGGATCTCCGTTCCAAGGGGGTCGCGATCATATATATTTCCCACAAAATGGAAGAGATTTTCCGTATCGCCGATGTGGTTACGGTGATGCGGGACGGCCGGATAATCGGCACCTATCCGGTCAATGAGTTGGACGACAACAAGCTCATCTCCCTGATGGTGGGCCGGGATACCACCCACCGGTTTCCCCCGGTGGAATCGGTCATCGGCGAGGTCTGCCTTGAGGTGAAAAACCTCACCGCCTCCAATCCCCGGTCCTTTAAGGATATTAGTTTCGAGCTTCACAAAGGGGAAATCCTGGGAATCGGCGGCCTTGTAGGCGCCCAGCGGACCGAGCTGATGGAGGCGATCTTCGGTATCCGGGGGGTGAGCTCGGGGGAGGTGCTGGTTAACGGAAAACCCCTAAAAAAACTTACCCCCCGGCAGGCGATCGGTTCCGGCATCGGCCTGATTACCGAGGACCGGCGGAATACGGGGATTTTCCCCCTGTTGAGCGTCACCAACAATACCGTCATGGCCTCCCTGGTAAACTTTAAAAACAGTATCGGTCTTTTGGATCATAAAAAAATCCTCGAAGTAACGAGCCGGCAAAATCAGCAGCTTAAAACCAAGACCCCCTCTATGAGTACCCGGGTGGAGGACCTCTCCGGCGGTAATCAGCAGAAGGTTATTCTCAGCCGCTGGCTTATTACCCTGCCGGATATTCTTATCATGGACGAACCAACCCGGGGCATTGATGTGGGGGCCAAATTTGAAATTTATACGATAATGGGCGAACTGGTTAAGCAGGGCAAGGCCATTATCATGGTATCCAGCGAAATGCCGGAGCTTATCGGTATGAGCCACCGAATCCTGGTGCTTTGCGCCGGGAAACTTACCGGCAATCTGAAAAAAGAAGAAGCAACCCAGGAATCGATCATGCGGTGTGCTACACAATTTTCTTGATGGGGGAGGAATATGAAAGACCTCAAACAATTTTTAAGCAAAAACACCACGCTGGTGACTTTTGTTGCGCTTGCCATACTCCTTTCGATCCTGACCCAGGGACGGGCCTTGACCTGGTCGTCGATCAAGACCCTGCTCATCGCCGAGTCGGTTCGGGCCTTTGCCGCCCTGGGGGTGGGGATGATCATCATCACCCGGGGGATCGACCTCTCCATCGGCTATGTGGTGTGTCTTACCGCTTCCGTGGCCGCGTCCTTTGCCCAGAACCCGGCCTACGAGTCGGCCATCTACCACGGTATATCCTTCCCCCTTTTCGTTCCGGTTATCGCCGGAATTGCGGCGGGGGGCCTTTTTGGGCTCTTTAACGGGACCCTGGTGGCCTACGGAAAACTCCCCCCCTTCATCGCTACCTTGGGGACCATGTCCATATCCCGGGGGCTCCAGCTTATCTATACCAAGGCGGCCATTGTGGGTTCCCTAAAAAACGAATACAAGGCCCTGGCCCAGAATTCCCTGGGCCCTTCCCAGTTTTCCATTCCCTATCTTTCTATTTATGTGCTGGTGGTGGCGTTTATTATATGGGTGCTGCTGAAACATACCCGGCAGGGGACCCACTTCTATGCCATCGGCGGTAATACCCAGGCCGCGCGGGTTTCGGGGATCAATGTGGAACGGGACTTGGTATGCGTATACCTCTATGCGGGTCTCCTCTACGGCATAGCGGGGGTTCTCATGTCAAGCCGGCTTGGTCTGGCCAATGCCCTGACCGCGAACGGCATGGAACTTGACGCCATAGCGGCGGTTACCGTCGGCGGCGTATCCGGGACCGGCGGGGTTGGAACCGTGGGCGGTATGATCCTTGGCGTCTTTACCATGGGGCTTATCAACTACGGCATGAGCTTCATGTCCATCGATTCCTACTATCAATTATTGGTAAAAGGGGCTATTATCATCGTGGCGGTTTTCTTTGATATGAAGAAATACGCGAAACGGGCATAAGAGAAACCCATGTACCGTCCGGTTAGGATCCTGTCCCTCGGCTTTAGAAATATCCCGGAGGAACAGATATGGGATACGCTGCGAAGGGAAGCATCCTATATGCCCGACGTGATCGTCCTCCCCGAGGCATGGCTGGGGGACGATTATCCCATGGATGGGTGCGGCGGCGTTTTGCAACGGGCGGCGGAAATTGCCGCCGCCCTCAATACCTATCTTATCTGTCCCCTCTATCGTCGTACGGATGCCGGTACATGCCGTAATTCGGCCTTTCTCTTGGACCGGCAGGGGAAACTCATCCATACCTACGATAAAATCTTCCCCTATTGGACGGAATTTTCCGCAAGCCCCCCCTGCGAAAGCGGCCAGGATACCCGGGTCATAGCGGCCGACTTTGGGCGTATAGCCGTAACTATTTGTTTTGATGTCAATTTTCCGGCGGTCTGGGAAAAAATAGACGGGAACGGCGCCGAGCTGGTTTTGTGGCCCAGCGACTATTCGGCGGGCCGCGCCCTCCAGGCCCACGCCATGACTCACCACTATTATATTGTAAGCGCCACCCGGTACCCCGATACCGCGGTGTACGATATTTCCGGGGATGAAATGAGTTACCATACCCACGCGGGTGTAGTGGCGGCTAAGACCATCCTGGATCTGGACCGGACTGCCTTCCACGAAAATTTTAACCTGGATAAATGTGAAAAACTCCTGGCCAAATATCCCGATATTACGGTTGAAAAAAGATTCCCCCGGGAACAGTGGTTTATCCTGGCGTCTCACAATGATCGGATCAGCGTAAAAAAGGCCGCCCAGGAATTTGAAATGGAAGATATCAGGACGTATATTCACAGAAGCGGCCGTGAAATAAATCCCCGCTTTTTAGCATGAAGAACCCCGTCCTAAAACTCCCGCGCGGGCGGCTTCCGGGCCGCTGTAGATTGATTACACTAAAAGCCAGGATATAACCGAAGAAATTTAACCACGAACATCACG
>JAITRD010000067.1 GCA_031288575.1 Treponema sp.
TATCGATAGAGTAAGGAATAATATCAAAGACCAAAAACAATGTAAAGTGGGAAATTCAAGGATCAGCGCAGGTCATTTATTTTTGCCGGGAAGCCAAAATTTTCCCCCAAGCCGATCCGGCCGGGCTTCCGGAACCTCCCTGCCGGCAAAAGGAGATCGCAACGCAAACAGCCCGAAGGCTTAGGGATACTTCCGTTTAAAGCCCTTAACCCGGGCGGAGGCGGTAGCACTCAAGGGGGAACGATCCCCCCGGAGGAGGTACCGGAAGCCGATGCCGGCGATCATGGCGCCGTTATCCCCGCAGAGTTCCGGGGGGGGGAAAACGCTCTTGATATCCCGCCGTTCCGCCAAACGGGACCGAAGATAGGAGTTAGCGGCCACTCCGCCTCCGGCAACAACCGTGGTAAGTCCCGTATCTTCCAGGGCGTTAAAAATTCCCCGGAGCAGGATCTCCACCGCGGCCTTTTGAAATGAAGCGGCAATATCCGCCCGGGACGCTTCGGGAAGGCCCGGCCCTTTTTTTACCCGGAATTGTTCCAGCTGGTTTATCACCGCGGTTTTAAGCCCCGAATAGGAAAAGTCGTAACGGTGCCCCTTTCCCTGGGGATCCCCCTTATACAAATTTGGCATGGGAAAACGGAAGGCCCCGGGATCCCCGGTTTTTGCCAATTTATCAATAACCGCCCCGCCGGGGTACCCGAAGCCGTAATATTTGGACACCTTATCAAAGGCTTCCCCCACGGCGTCATCAATGGTGGTTCCCAAGACGGTAATATCGTCAAAATTTTCCACCCGGCAGATAATGCTGTGCCCTCCGGAGACCAGGAGCCCTAAAAAGGGGTATTCCGCGGCGGTTTCCGTTTTGCCGGCAACCCCTTCGCCCTCAAGGACCAATTGGGACGCGTAAAGATGGGCCAGCATATGATCCACCGCAATAAAGGGGAGGTTCCGGGCCCAGGCGAAGGCCTTGGCAAAATGGAGGCCCACCAGGAGGGACCCCAGGAGTCCCGGCCGGGAGGTAACCGCTACCCCGTCAATGGCTTCCGCGGACAATCCCGCCTTGTCCAGGGCTTCCGCGGCCACCGCGTAGATCCATTCCGTATGTTTACGGCTTGCTATCTCAGGGACCACCCCGTTATAAACCGCGTGAAAGGGAATTTGGGTGGCTACCACATTGGACCGCACCCGTTTTCCGTCCTCCACTACCGCGACGGCGCATTCATCGCAGGAAGACTCAATTCCAAGGATATTCATTGGGATTTTTCCATTAAAAGCCGGGACAGGGTTGACAGGGAATACCCCCGGGCGATTAAATCGGGATATAAAGTTTCCAGAACATCAATCAGTTCCGAAGACCAGACATGACCGATCATCACCGCGGAACCCCTTTGTTCCGCCCTTTCCACCCCGTCTTCCACATAGCGGATCATGGATGCCCGTTCCGGTATATTGTCTAAAAACACATCACGCTCTCCAATGGCTATTTCCATACGCTCCGCAACTACAGGAACCACCGTATCGGCGGTGGTTCTGGAATCCAGAAAATATATGCCCTCTTCCCGGCAAAGGGCAAGGACAGTCTCCATGACCTCGGCGTTCACGGTAATCTTTGAACCCTGGTGGTTATTCATCCCCGCCACGGGGCCTATTTCGTCAAGATTACGTTTTACCGCCGCCCGGATTTCCTCCCGGCTCATCCCCGTATAAACCGCTCCCGGCCCGGGATCCTGCCCCCCGACAGCCTCCATGGGCTGATGCAGGATCAGTTCCTTTCCCGCCGCCCGGATGCGCCGAGCGGCTTCGGCGGAATTTGCCAGGCCCGGCAATACCGCCAGGGTAAGGGGGCCGGGAAAACGTAAAAAAGCTTCCAGGTCCTTTAGGTTATTCCCGGCATCGTCGATGACAAAAACCAGGATTCCCCGGCCCGGCAATTCCGGCGGCGCCTCTATCCGCCCGCCGCCGGGAACCAGCGGGGCGGGAGCGGGGGAAGGGGGCGCTTTTTCCGGCGCCGGCAAGGGGGGCGTAATAACAGAAACCTGGCTTCCGCCGGCCGGGGCCTTCCCGGGGGCCGGAGGGGGGCGGACAAAAATAGCCGCCGTTAATCCGAGGGCCCCAATCATCAATCCGGTGAGGAGAATAACAAAAACACGATCCCTGGGGTCCAGTTTTTTCTGCCCGCCCTTTCTTTTAGATGGCCCCCTCTGTTTTTTAGTCCCCCGCGCCGGACGTTTATCGGTCCTTTTCACTTTTTTGAGAATACTTTTTATTGAAAACCTTGGTCAATTGCTAAGGGAAAACACTTTGCGCCGTCCCGGCGGTTTTCTTGGGGTTTTGCTTAAAAAGGGCGGCGCCATCCGAACTTTCGAATAACGCCGCCCTTGGGGCCGGAATTGTTGTTTCCGGCGTCTTTAGAAAAGGAACCTTACATGGCTTCGGTGTACAAACAATTTTTTAATTCCTCCGCATGGCTGCGGATTTTCTGCAAAGCCCTGATTTCAATCTGGCGGACCGTTTCCGGGGAAAGGCCCATCTTATCCCCGATGGTTTTGAGGGTATGCCGCTCGCATCCGTTAAGCTGATACCGGTACATCAGGATGCGTTTTTCCCGGTCCTTGAGGCGATCCAAAAAACGAAGGGTGTCGTCCCGGGAAGATTTCCGCATAAAGGTCCTTTCGGGGCTGTAAGTATAATCTTCGTGAAAATCCATCACCGCCGCGGTTTCATCATCCCCGGGATCCGTTTCAAGGGATATGGTACTGCTGGTCATATTAAGGATAAATTCGATGTCTTCCACGGGGATGCCGATTTCTTCCGAAATCTCTTCGGTCCGCGGCTGGTGCATTAATGTTTGGCTTAAGCTGTGATAAGTTCTTTGAATGGTCCGCAGGATTTCTTCCTTCCGGTGGGGCAAACGGATGGCCCTGCGTTTATTCGAGAGATAGCGGCAGATAGACTGGCGTATCCACCAATTGGCATAAGTGGAAAAACGGACATTTTTTTCATGGCTATATTTTTCCGCGGCGTGCATAAGGCCGATATTTCCCTCTTGGATAATATCCATAAAGGGAACATCCGCGATAAGATAGATCCGGGCGATTTTGACCACAAGCCGTAAATTTGCCTCTATCAATTTGTGATACGCGGTTTCATCCCCCTCTTGTATGCGTTTGGATAATTCCAGTTCTTCTTCAAAACTCAGCAGGGGAATGGTACGAATTTGATCAAAATAACTCTGCAAAACATCATCCCCGTGGAGAGCAGCCTTTTTTTTATTCATTTTGCTCATTTTATCCTCCGGAATTAAATTCCGAGTATAATAAAGCAATTCTTATGCCAAGGCTCCCTCTTTAAAAAAAAAGATAATAATTCTTTCTATGATAAAGAAATAGCTGGATTTTTTTTTAATTTTATTATGTATTTTTTGTTTTTGTATGATTTTTCATACTCTTTTCTTAAAAATTATATAGTAAATATAATCCTGATATGATAAACTGACAATATGGATTACGGCATTACCGCCCGGGAAAGGGGGAAGGATGTTTTTTATCTGGTAAATTGGTCGCCCATGTCGCTGGCGGACCGGTGGACCATTAATGCTAAGGTTCCCGCGGTGGCGGGAATTTATGAGATATACTGGATGGACGATCACCGGCACCTGAGGATGCTGTCCCTGGGGGATACCCATTACGGGGGGCTGCGATCGGAAATCCGCCGCCTTACGGACCCGGAACTAACAGGAAACCCGAAAAGGGCAAAAATACTGGCGGATGAGAAAATTTGGTTCCGTTACGCTCCTACCAATTCCGGAGCGGTAATGGCCGACGTGGTGTGGTTTTTCCGCAAAACCTATTT
>JAITRD010000194.1 GCA_031288575.1 Treponema sp.
AGATGCTCCGCCAGCTCGCCGAAACGGTTCCCCAATTCCCCCAACTGCTTATTGGTCTTTTCGATCAACCGCTCGGTTTTTTCGAACCCTTCCTTGAGCTGCCGGTCCGTTTCCTGAAACCTGCGGTCCGTTTCCTGAAACATGGCCCAAACATCCTCAAAGGTTAAGCCCCGGACCGGCTGCCGCGGCGATGATGCGATGTCTCCCATGAAGTACCTCCCTGTTGAATATACTTCATATCGGATAAAATAACAATTAACGAGGGGCAAGACCGCTAAGAGCTTATCCGGGAATGAGCCTCCCCGGAGCAGAGCTCAACCTAAGCGTTGCCTCATTTGGGGGAGGCTCGTTCGATAGGAAGTTTATAATACCCTCCCCCGCGTGAGCGGGTTCTTTGGTTTAATACCACCTTTTGTAAGAGTTGCCTTATTTGAGCCGCGGCAAGCCGCGGGGTATTAAACCAGACTCCCGAATAAAGGATCAGTAAAAAGACCGACGCGGGTAAAAACAGAACAAAAATATTCATGATTCATCCCTTTTTGGACTTTTTGAGCAATATGATGATTCCTCGACACGTTCTTATTCTTTGCATCGGCGTTTTTCCCGTGATATTACTCGGAAAAACGAAGGGGCCCCACATTCAGGGTTATCTTGTAGTTGCAAAACCCTCGTTCATATAGTATCTTAATAATACCATAAATATAGAGAGGTATTATATGGCTTACAAGATTGGAGATGCATGTATTAATTGCGGTTCCTGTGACAGCGAATGTCCGGTAGAGGCGATTTCCGAAAAGGATAACGTCCGCTGGATTGACCCGGCCAAATGTCAGGACTGCGGCGTTTGTTCCTCGGTTTGCCCCGTAGAAGCCATCACGGCGGAATAAGCGGAGGATTGGAAAGGATAAGGCAAGGGAATCCCTTGCCTTTTTTTATTTCCATTAAGATAACGATGGAGGGCAAAAACCCGGGTGTGACAGGAATGAGAAAACCAGGGGCCTTGTGGTTATTGGCGTTTCTAACGGCTTTATTCCTCTTAGGGGCGGAACATACCGGATCGAATTTTCCCGTCATAGCTCGGTTGGATGTCCGGGATTTAGTCTTTAAGCAGTACCTCGCGGATGTGGAAAATGCCCGGCGCCGCCTTGCCAACCGGGTCCGGGCCAGGGAGGATGCTTCCAGCCTTACCGAAGCCCTGACGGTGTATGCCTATAACCCCGGTGGAACCGAGGATATCTTCAGCCTCGCCGCCCGGTGCAACATCCCCTATGCGGCTCTGGCTACCCTGAACCGTATTGCCCATCCCGGGATTTTAGACCAGGCCGGGACCCTGTTCCTCCCCTCAATGCCGGGAATCTTTATCCCCGAAGACCCCGAATCGGACCTGGAACGGCTCCTCCAATCCTCCCGGGAGGAAGCTACCGGGATCCCCATCACCATAAACCATGGGGGGAAAAAGGCGGGATTTCTTTTTATTCCCGGCGCGGATTTTTCCCCAACGGAACGGATTTTTTTCCTTAATTTTAATTTCCGTTTCCCCCTGCGTACCTATCGAATTACCAGCGCCTTTGGCCTCCGGAGAAACCCCATTACCGGTACGGTGAAGATCCATGAAGGTTTGGATTTGGCGGCCCCCGAGGGGACCGAGGTATTTGCTACCCAGGACGGGGTAGTGACGGATCTGGGGGAAGATCCGATATATGGAAAATACATTGTGATTCAACATGGGGAAAACTGGGTCAGCCTCTACGGCCACCTTTCGGCGATCCACGCCACCCGGCACAGTACGGTTCGGACCGGTACCCTGATAGGTAAGGTGGGAAGTACCGGGCAATCCACCGGACCCCATCTGCATTTTGAATTACACCAAAACGGGCGGGCCCAGGACCCGGGAAAACTATTGTTTCGGGATTATCCACGGTAACATGGGGCGGTTTCAAAGCCGAAGTTTGATTGTACAACTTTATACTACCGTGTTTACGATGCCGTTTCTATGCCTTCCTACTTTCTCACTTCAAAAAAAATCGGCCGATGTTTACGCGCGGAGCGTAACAAACTGCTGGTACCGACGAGAACAATCCGGTACATCCCGGAAATAAACGCTTTTGTCCTGATGAGCCCGTTACGCTCTTGTCATGTTGGGCGTTCTTTATTTATTTTATATAGTATGGATTATGAAAAGTTAACCATCAAAGCCCAGGAAGCGCTCAACGACGCTTCCGTCATCGCGCAAAAAGACGATCACTCCCAGGTAGAAGTCGAACATATATTGCTCGCTTTGCTCAGGCAGACCGATGGAATAGTCCTGCCCATCCTGGAGCGGATCGGCGCGGATACCGCCCGGATCACCGGGGATACCGAAGCCCTGACGGCGGCAAGCCCGAAGATCTACGGCGAGGCGGCCCAGATCTATTTTTCCGCCGCCGCATCCAAGGTCCTGGCCAAGGCCGAGGCTGAGGCGGCATCCCTCAAGGATGAATACGTCTCCACCGAACATATCCTCATCGCCATCACGGCGGGGGAGGGAAAGGCCGGGGAACTCCTCAAAAAGGCGGGGGTGACCAAAAACGGGATCCTCGCCGCCTTAAAGCAGGTTCGGGGAAACACCCGGATCACCGACCAAAACCCCGAGGGCAAGTACCAGGTCCTGGACAAGTATTGCCGGGACCTGACCGCCCTGGCCCGGCTGGAAAAACTCGATCCCGTCATCGGCCGGGACGAGGAGATCCGCCGGGTGATGCAGGT
>JAITRD010000001.1 GCA_031288575.1 Treponema sp.
CCCGTGGTTTTCCACCTCCTTTCCCCCGCGGACCGCCCCATCCAGATCACCGCGGACTTAGGGGGATTTTGGGCCGGGTCCTACCGGGAGGTCCGGCGGGAACTGCGGGGGCGTTATCCTAAGCATAACTGGCCCGAAAATCCCCGGGAAGGATAGGCGGGCAGGCCTCTTTGCGGCGCCGGGCCTTAATACGTGTTTTCGTCCATGGCTTCGAAGGTTTCCCTGACCCGCTGGAGGAGTTCCAATTCCCGGCTGATGATCCCTTCATAATCCAGGGTTTTATCTTCGATCCGGCGGGCTTCGTCTTCCCAAAATTGGACCTGTTCCAGGCTGATCCAGCGGAACCGCCTCTCCCGGGCCTTGCCGGCCCATTGGGCCGCATCCTTCCAATAATAAAGGGCGGCACGAAAACAGGCCTCCGCGGTTTTAAGGCTTTCCAGGTTTTCTTCTTTCCAAGGGGCATTGTAAAAATAGGCGTTTCGTTTGTTCCACTTGTTTCCCAAAAAAAGGTACTGTTCGATAAGTTTAAGGTTAAGGTGCATCATAAAAAGGCAGCGGTATTTTTCCCACTGAACCTCGTCTTCAATCAAGGCCAGGGCATAGAGGGGATTGGCAAAATCGGCTTTGAGGGCCTTTTCCAGCCAATAAATATTTTCCATGGTATCGTCCGGATATTGAATGTAATGGAGATGGTAGAGCCGGTAAAATTGTTCTTTATATTGGGCTAAATAGGCATTAAGGGGCGGCCCGCTGAGCATAAAAAGCGCCGCTCCTAAAAGGACTGCCCCAATGCCTTTATGTCCCGCCCTTTGCCTTGCAGTCTTCACTCTTTACCCATTATCGGCAGTTTTTCCAGAACTTTCCATACCGCTTCCGCGACTTCCCCGGGGGGCCGGGATGCGTCGATGATTTCCGCCCTTCCCCCCAAATCCCGGTACCAGTCCAGAACCCGGTAATACCCTTCCCGAACCTGGAACTGAAAATCCCGGCCTTCATAAATTTCCCGGAAGGGCCGGCTCCCGAGCCGCCCCTGGGCTGTTTCCGGATCCAGATCAAAAAAAAAGGTCAATTCCGGGAAAGGAAAGGATTCATTTAACATCCTGGGGAGTTCCTCCCCGCAGGTAATCCCCTGATAAACGAAGGAAGAAAGTATATAACGGTCGCAAACAACCAGCTCTCCCCGCCGGCAGCGTTCCCCTATCCCTCCCGGGGCATTGATATGCTCATTCCGGTCCCCCGCAAAAAGCCGTGCCAAGGTTTCGGGCAAAAGCTTTATTTCTCCCCCTAGGGCGGAACGGATTAATCCTCCGACAGGGCCGTCGGTTGGTTCAAAACTGGGGTATAAAGGGGGAAGCCGGGGGCCGTCTTTTTTTTCGTCGAAACGTTTTCGCAAAAGTTTCAGTTGGGTCGTGGTGCCGCTGCCGTCTCCTCCTTCCAGGACTACAAAATTAGGCAGTATCTCTCTTTTCATAGACCCAGGATACTTTATTATTAATAAAGGAGATAGATCTTGCTCATATATAGAACGGGCTCCTTCGAGAACAGGACGATTCCCGCGGAGGCAGGTTCCTTTCGGTCGTTTTCAGGGCATTTTGGAAAAAGTTTCCTGTTCTAATATACAATAAAGGTATAAAAGAATAGAATCGTAGCGTTATACTCTTAACAATGATATTATATTGGGGAAACAGGATTTAAGGAAGCCGGATGGGCGGGGGCATAAAAAAAAATTCAGGCCGAATCAGGGATAAGGGATCTCACCGTTTCCTTCAAATCGGCATAGAAATTCTCATTTTTTTGGCGCTGGTGATAGTTACCACCTTTATGTTGCGGCCGCTCCAGGAAAGGATCAGAAAAAACATGGCGGAGCTGCGGGATCTTCTTTTAAACCGGGCCGGGAAGATTTTGGAACGGGAGATTGTATATGCCTCCATCGGTCCTTCGATTTTCGGTACCCTGGATATACGGAACATTCAAATCCGGGGAGATGACGGAATACCCGCCGTTTCCATAGCCCGGCTGCGGATTTCCTATTCCCTCTGGGATCTTGCGCGGGGGAACGCGGCCGAATCTTTGCGCTCAATCCAACTGGACCGGCCTTTATTAGCCCTGAACAAAGAACGGGACGCCGGCCTTTTACGCCTTTTTTCTTCCTCCCGGCAGTTCTTTCAGGACCCCGCCCCTTCCGCCGGAATTGCGGATTTCCTGCCTGAAAACTTCCGTTTAAGGATCCGGGGCGGGGAATGGGCGATGGAATCGGGATCGGCGGGGCAGTACCGCCTGGAGGGCCTTTCCTTAGACGCCTCCATAGCCGGGGGGCATATCCGGTTCAAGAGCAGGTGGAACGCCGGGGCGGCCCTTTTGGACCCCTTCAAGCAGCCCATAAAAGTTTCAATGTCCGGGCGGGCTGAGGGGGATTTTTCCGCGGATCTCCGCTACGGAAACGCCCGGGTTATGCTTCCTTCCCTTTCGGGAGACTGGTTCCGGTTCCACCCGGTAACGGTTAATTTGACCCTTCAGGAACAGGTTATAAGGGTGCAAAAAATAAACGATCGTTCCCCCTTCGATTTGTCCCTGGACTACAGCCTTGATTCGGGAGCGGTCTCCGGATCTTTCCGGTGTGAAAATTTTTCTCCCCGGGATATTTTTTCCCTGACCGGTTCCCGGATAGATCTTGACCAGTGGTTATCCGCCAAGACCTCCGGGGAAGCTTCTTTTGAACGGGACAATACGGGGGATCTCCGGTACACGATCAACCTTTCCGGCGCTATTCCCCAAAACCTGTCCCCGGGGGCGGGTTCCTTTACCCTGGTGGGAAAGGGAAACCGGGATCTGGTTCTCCTTGACCGCTTTTTTGTCAAACTTCCCCAGGGAATTGTCCGTTACCAGGGGGAATTGGGCCTTAAACCCTTTGCGCCGAACGGTTCCGTCTTTCTTTCGGATTTTTCTTTGTCGGGCCATGAAAAAATTAACGGCGAACTCAGCGTCGTCACGGAGGGCAGGAAAATCAGCTTTTTTGGGGAAGGGATTTCCTTTGGCCCGGTTACCCTTTCGGCCCTGGAGGGAACCCTTATCGAGGAAGGAGAGGGATTCGCCTTTGCCCTTTCCGCGCTCCGTTTTCGGAATATTGAGTCCTATGAGAATGTCCTCCTGAGCAAGCTCTCTATGGAAGGCTCCATGGACTATAATCCCCGGCAAATCCGGGGAAGCCTAATCCTGGATTCCTTTGCCTTGAGCGATATCATGAGCATAAGCAGCCCCTTCGTAAAAACCGCTCCCCTAACCGGTCCCGCCGCCAGAATGTTTGATGATTTTGCGATTACCAGCGAGGTTTTTATCACCACCGATTTAGGGCATATCGCCTATAATATTCCCCGTTTTGTACTTGCCCATGAGGGAAACCGGGACGTTTTTGCCCTTGCTTCCATATCAGGCACGGATCTGCGTTTTGATCTTAACGATGTCCGGATCATCTGGGCAGATCATAGCATGGAAATGTCGGGATATGCGGATTTTACCAATCCCCTGAATATCTCCTTTTCCCTGGAAGCCGCCTACCAGGAATTGTCCTACTATCTTGAAGGGATGATCCTGGATCAGCGTTCCCTGCGGCTTTGGGGTTCCTACGGGCTTGACGCCTATATAGGCATGACCGATTTCAGTACCTATTCAGGCTATATTGAGCTTCATGACCTGCCCATTTCCCTGGGGGGGCAATATACCCGCATCAGCTTTTCGAGTTCCCTTTTTTATGGCTCCCCCTCATTTTGGTCCTTCGATATTGCCTCTTTGACGGCGGAGGAAATTAAAACCCCCGGATCCTCCCAAAGTTCTTTACGGCTTTCCGGCCGGCTGGATCAGGACGGCGCCCAATTTTCTGATTTCTTTTTTGATGACCAGCGGGGAAGCCTGAAGGGCGCCATATCGGCATCCTGGGGACTCCGGTTTGCCGAACCCCGTATCGAGGTTAATATCGGCGACGAACAGGGAAATGAGGCCTATAAGCTGGAAGGGAATTACCGGGAGAGTATTTTGGACCTCCGCCTTTCCGTATCCCGGATGCAATTTGCCCGTTTTTTCCAGCAATCCTTTAACGCCGTTGCCTCGGGGGATGTACGGCTTATTTGGAACATGGATGCGGAGGATTCTTTTTCCGTAAATCTTAACCTGGAAAACCTTTCCGCCCAGTCCTCAGATACCCTAATATCCCTTTCCGCCCAGGCTTTGCTTAACGGTGAAGAGTGCTTTATCCAGGACGCCCAATTAAATTGGGCCAATTTCGGAATCAAAATCCCCGTTTTGCAGGTCAGCCGCCGCAACTCCCTGGCGCAAACCGAAGGGTTCTTTACGGGAACCCTGGGGGGCAGGGTAACGGAGCTTGCCTTTTCCCTGGACTTTTATTTTGAGCCCGTCCGTTCCTGGTTTAACATCAGGGATGCCTTGAATTCATTTAATGGAAGGATGAACGTGAGTTCCGCCAAATTTGACACCCTTTCAGCGGAAACTCCTTTTCAGTTTGTCTTTTCCCGGGACGATGAATTTTTGGCCCTTTCCGGAGGTCCCGGGGATATGCTTCGTATGCAGATTTCCCGGGAGGGGGATTTTTATGCCGGATT
>JAITRD010000034.1 GCA_031288575.1 Treponema sp.
TCTTGTGCAGGATGTTTCTCAGCTTCGCGGCGACCGACATTCTGGAGGCGTTATCCTTTTCCTGGTAACAGAACTTCGGATTTTCCCCGAAGGCGCATTTCATGGCGGCTTTCCGCTTAATCACCATGTCGTCAACCCGGTTTCCCGCGGTTTTAACCACAGTGAAGGTGCCCCCCAAAACATTTGCGCTTCCCGGACCGGTACCGACCGTGGTTACCCCTCCCAGGGCAGCCATTTTGATGGTTTCGTCCTGGGGATTGAAGCCGTCAATTGCCTCAAGCTGGGGGGTCAGGCTGTCGGTTCTTTCATTATAGTCCTGGCCCTCAAAACGGACCGCGTATCCGGCCAGCCCCAGATGGGCATGGGCTTCCACGAGACCGGGATAAACCTGAAGGCCCCGGGCGTCTACAACGAGGGAGGCTTCAGCCGCAAGATTTGTTCCAACCTTTACTATTTTCCCATCCTTAACCAGGATATCGCCCGCAAAGGGCTCTTTTTCAACTAGGTTGTGGATGGTACCATTTTTTATACACAGCATGAAAGATCATAGAACCGAAAAAATATTTCTGTCAAGGCAAAGGAAAAAAAACGCAGGTAATACCCAAATGTTAAATTGTTGAAAAAAGACGGGAAAAGAAGAAGGATTTAGCCCGACCGGCTGTCTTTTTTTGTATAATGTTATAAAATAGTTGTGCATGTACGAGAACAGATATGTATTTTCCTGGATAGTATATCTCGACAGGCTGCTCAAAAACAATCCGGGAAAGGTTGATATTTTTTTAACCGGCTTCATGGCCGCCCTGCTCCTGGCGGTCATGCTTCCGGCGCTTTACCGTTTTTTTACCTTTTTAAAAGAACGGCCCCCCGATTCTTATTACAGGATCCGCATTTGGGCGGGCATGGCGGTTTTTTGTATACTTCTGGGTTTTTTTCTCCTCCTGCTGCCTTCGGGCCAGGTGAATATTTTGATTGCCGGCTCTTTATTGCAGATCCTGGGTTTTATCGGCTTTGAGTTCGCCCTTTTTTTCCCGGGCCGTAACTCTCCCCTCAAGGGTTTTATCTCCGCTTTCCTTATTATCGGAGGACTTCTGACGATCCTCCTCCCCCTGTTTTCTCCCCTCAGTTCCGTCCTTGTCTTGGGTTTTTTTTCCCTTTCAGCAAGCTTTCTCTCCGCTTTTTCTGCCCTGGCGTCCCGGAAGCGGGAAGATCGGAAATATTTTATTGCCGGCGCCGAACTCCTTTTCCTGGGAATTTCCTTTTTTATCTCCCTTCCTATACTGCAGATTCTTATTTGGGTTGCGGTGGCGGACTTTTTTTTCCTTTCCGGCTCTTTGACCCTTTCCCGGAGGAAAAGGGCATGGCTGGACGGCTCCAAAACGGGGGAAGGCATCCTGAGCCGGATCGGTGAGGAAAAGGCGGAGGCAAGTTTCGGAAAGGGGGAAGGTTTCCGGGAACAGGAAAACAGGGAAAAAGCGGCGGACATAGCCGGGGAAGAACCGGAAGAGACCGTGCTTCCGGAAAAGATAGATCAGGTAGCCCATGCGATAAATCCGTTTATTCCCCGGGAATTTCTCAATATCCTGAACAAGGATACGGTTATGGATCTCCAGCTGGGGGATCATATCCAGCAGGAAATGACTATTTTTTTCTCTGACATACGGCAATTTACGGATCTTTCGGAAAATCTGACCCCCGAAGAAAGTTTTAAATTCATTAATTCCTACCTTTCCCGCATTGTCCCGGAGATAACCGAAAAGGGGGGCTTTGTGGATAAATACATTGGCGACGCCATTCTGGCCCTTTACCCGCAGGCTTCCGGAGCGGACATGGCGGTCCGTACCGCCATTGCCATCCAAAAAAAGGTTTTGGAATATAACATCCACCGGGCAAGCTGCGGGTACCGGCCCCTTTCCATGGGCATTGGCCTCCACACGGGAACCCTGATGCTGGGGGTGGTTGGTGTTGAAGGGCGTATGCAAAACACGGTTATTTCCGACGCGGTCAACCTTGCCAGCCGTTTGGAAAGCATTACCAAGTTTTTTAATGTTTCTATGGCCATCAGTGAGCAAACCTTTAAAAAACTTGCCGACCCCGGCGCTTATATGTACCGTTTTATCGGGAAACTCCGGGTAAAGGGGAAAAGCGAACCCGTTTCGGTTTTTGAAATCTTTGACGGCATTAAGTCGGAAGTCATGGAAAGAAAAATGAAGGCGAATAGCTATTTTGAACAGGGAATGTGGAACTATTATCAAAAAGAATTTGGGGAGGCGCTGATCAATTTCCGGAAGGTACTGAATATCCTGCCGGAAGACGGCGCTTCGCTTTTTTATATGCAGAATTGCCTCGCGAAAATAAAAATCGCCCAGCTTTAAGCCGCCTGATCCGGACCAAACGGATTTTTTGGAACTTTAGTTTCCGAACAAGCCAAAGATAATCATTTTTTTGTCGATAATAAGTACGGAGGGATCATGAAGGTACTCTTTCTCCATGATAAAAGCGGAGCCAAAACAGCTAAGGAACTTCTACAGCAGTTGAAAAAAAAGCATCTTGCGGGGCTGCTTTATTTTCCGGATGGAGAAGAGGAGGGGAGGGGGGCCCCTTCGGAGGAAGATTTTTCCTCTGTCACCCATGTGGTAACGGTTTTTTCCGATTTCCCCGGGTTTATCCCGGGAGTTTTTTTCAGCCTGGGTTTTTCCCGGGCCGGAAAAATTCCCCTGGTATGTTACGGGGCGGGCTTCAGAGATCCCCGCCTTTTAAAACGCGCCATAGCGGTAAAAAATAAAGCTGATTTTATAGCCTATATCGAGGAAGAATCAAGACAGCAAAGCAAGAAGGATGTCAGGGAGGAAGCGAAATTTGCCCTCCTTGATATGGGAATCCCCTTTAGCGAAGAATCCCTGGAAAACTGTATCCGCGAGGGGAAAAACCAGGCGGTGGACCTTTTTATAAAGGCGGGTTTTTCCCCCAATGCCCGGGATAAAACCGGGGTGCCCCTTTTAAACCTGGCCGTGCGGGCGGGGAACCGGCTTTTGGTGAATATGCTCCTCAAAGCCGGAGCCGGGATCAACCTTCAGGCGGAAGACCGGGGCAGTTCCGCCCTTATAGATGGAGCCCTGGGGAAACATTACGGCATCATGGAGGATCTCCTGGCGGCGGGGGCGGATGTAAACCTGAAAAGCAAAGACGGCCAGTCCGCCCTGGTGATTTCCGTAGGGCTGAACGATTTGGCGTGCGCCGAGATGCTCCTTAAGGCAGGGGCAAATGCCGATGATCCCGACAGCCTGGGCGCAAGCGCCCGCAGGTATGCGGTCCTTTTTAATAAGCCCGCCATGCTTGCCCTTTTTAATGCCTATGCTTTACAATAGGTGAAAATATGATTCCGTCAACAGAGATAGCCCGGCTTTTTCAAAAGATTACTCAAGCCCGCCACTGCGTCGCCCTGACAGGCGCCGGGGTAAGCACCCTTTCGGGCATCCGGGATTTCCGGGGCAAAAACGGCCTGTATAAAGAAATGGACGCGGAAAAAATTTTTGATATTGATTATTTTTTCCAGGATCCCTCCTTTTATTATAAGGCCGCGGGGGATTTTATTTATAACATCCACGAAAGGGAAGCCTCCGTTGTTCATACCACCCTGGCAAAACTGGAAAGGCTGGGTTTTCTCAAGGCTCTTATTACCCAAAACATCGATCTTTTGCACCAAAAAGGGGGAAGCCGCCGGGTTACGGAGATCCACGGCTCCCCGTCGGTTCATTATTGTCCGGATTGCGCCGCTCCAAGGGATATAGAAAAATTTGCCCGGAGAGAACGGGGGGAGGGGGCCCTGCCTCCGGAATTTATGGGCTTTGACGAGGCCGCCGCCATAGTAAAGGCCGGGGAACTGCCCCGGTGTTCCCGCTGCGGCCGGGTCCTTAAGCCGGCGATCACCTTTTTTGGCGAAAGCCTTCCTGCCCGGGCTTTACGGGAAGCCGAGGCCGAAGCCGGCAAGGCGGACCTTTTACTGGTGCTGGGAACGAGTCTTACCGTATATCCCGCCGCAGGCCTGCCGGAGTTTACCCTGCGGGGAAAGGGTGAAATTGTTATTGTCAATAACATGGAAACGCCCCTCGATCGCCGCTGCTCGATGCGCTTTGACGATCTGGGGGAGGTTTTTGAAGGTTTGAATCTGCTTTTAAAGGAATAGGATATCATGAAAAGCCTGAAAAAAATTTTGTTCCCGGGGTTGTTTGTTTTTGTATTCTCCGCCGCCCTTGGGGCCCAGTCCCTTAAAGGAATGAGCCTTAACGGGGCTACTGGGCTTTATACCATTCCCGCCGCCCGGATCGGCTGGGATCAAAACGCCGAGGCCGGTTTGGATTTGGGGTACCATGCCGTTGCCGCCGATTCGCAAATTTCCCATATCCCCGCCTTGAGCCTGAGTTTGTTTAGGTGGCTTGAAATAAGCGCCGCCTTCGATATGCAGCCTGAATATATCAACAATTATGTTTATAACGACGATTTGCTTTTAGGACTCAAGATACAGTTCCCCCCCAATTTAACCGGCGGCGATACTTCCCTTGCCTTCGGGGGCAATTTCCAGATTCATAACCTAAAGGACGGCGGCGAACCAAAACCGGCGGATAAAAAGAGGGGCAGCGCGGATACGGCCTTTCAGATCTACGGGGCGGTAAGTTACCGGGGGGCGTTTTTCAGTGTGCCCGCGGAAACAACGGTGGTGTTGGGAAAAACCTTTATCCTCTTTGATGCCTTTGGTTTTGATAAATCAAGGGAAAACAAAAACATTGATTTTGGCATGGGTTTCGATCTGGCGCTGTTTCCCAAGGCCCTGCAAAATTATGTCCATCTTATCATAGATTTTTCCAATTTTGCTTATAGCGTCTTGCCCTATCCTTCCGACATCAACGGCAGGGGAATTCTAAACGCGGGGTTCCGTTTTGATTTGTCCGGCATTCCTCCTTTGCGGAAATTCAAATTTGATATAGATGTCCTGGGGGCGGATCTGCTGGATGAAAGCCGGGCTTTTAGTTTCGGCCTCCTTTTTGGCATTCCCCTGAGTTCTTAACCCAAAGGCCGCTTTTCATGCCCTGTTAATGGGGATCCCCCTGTTTTCTCCCAAAATATCCATTGTTGACTGTTTCCGGGCCCTGTGGTAGGATAACAGTAAGAGCCCATACTGTCCTCGTTATAAAAAGGTATGATTTTTAATAGTAAGGAATAGCTATGTTATTATCTGAATTAGGCGCTCCCATTGAAGCCCTGAGCGGCAAAATCCAAGATGTCTGGAGGCGTCTTTGAAAACCCCGAACCGGGGCAGATTTCTTTGGCGCGGCGTATAGGGGACATTGAAAAAAAGACCGGGGAAGCGGATTTTTGGGCCGATATCGCCGGGGCTGAAAAACTTATGGGAGAACTGAAAACCCTTAAGGCCAGGTACGAGCCCTGGAAAGCCCTCCACGCTGAAATTGAAGACCTGCGGATTCTTTACGAGCTGGCCCATGAAGCCCGTGATGAGTCTGAAACGCCGGATATTGAGGCCGCGTTAGGGGACCTTTCCGCCCGTTATGAAAAGCAGAATTTGCTGGAACTTATGGGCGGGGAGGTGGATAAAAACGGCTGTTTTTTGACCATCCATTCCGGGGCGGGGGGAACCGAAGCCTGCGACTGTTCGGGGATGCTCTACCGGATGTACCTGCGGTGGGCGGAGCGGCGGGGCTTTGCCATGGAAGAGGTGGATCGCCTGGAGGCTGAGGGGGGCATCAAATCCGCCACCTGCCGTATTGACGGGGATTACGCCTACGGCTACCTCAAAGGGGAGTCCGGGGTTCACCGCCTGGTCAGGATTTCCCCCTTTGACGCCAATGCCCGGCGGCATACATCCTTTGCCTCGGTTTATGTGTTCCCGGTGATCGACGATTCCATAGAAGTAGAGATCCGTCCCGAAGATCTCCGGGTAGATACCTACCGTTCCGGAGGGGCCGGGGGGCAGCATGTGAATAAAACCGACAGCGCCGTCCGGTTTACCCATTTGCCCACGGGGATCGTGGTGGCCTGCCAGAATGAACGCAGCCAGATAAAAAACCGGGCTATTGCCATGAGCATGCTCAAGGCCCGGCTGTATGAATTTTACCGGCAGGAAAAGGAACGGGAAAATGAAAAATTCGCCCAGGAAAAAAAGGATATCTCCTGGGGGAATCAAATCCGATTCTATGTTTTCCAGCCCTATACCATGGTAAAGGATTACCGGACCAAGGCGGAGATCGGTAATATCCAGGCGGTTATGGATGGGGATATTGATCTATTTATAGAGGAGTATCTGCGTTTTGCTTGGAATAATTCCCGTGCGTAAAGCCCTCCTCCCCAAAATTCTCTTTTTTGGGGGGGTTATTTTTTGTTTTTTTTCCGGCGCGCTTTACGGGAAAGGAAAAACCGAAGAGGAAGATCAGATTTTTCATAACGAACAATGGGTTTTGGCGGTAACAAACTTTGATGTTTCCGCCCTGGATCCCTCCCGCCAGATTATCGGGGAGGTGATTTCGCGAAGCCTGGTGGAATCCTTAGGTTCGGTGGATCGGCATTTCCGGATTTCCCGGGAATATGCTTATTACGAAGATTATGCCTGGGTCAAGGCCCGTTCCGCGGCCGCCAAATCTTTGCTTACAAAACGGACGGAACGGGATATGCTCCTGTTCCGGGGAGACCCGGAATGGAAGTACCGGAACAACCTAAAGGCTATGGACGGGGAAATAAAAAAGCTGGAAGAGGCCCTGCAAAAAATTGAGGCGGAAATGCCCCTGGTGGTTACCGAACCGGTTTTGCAGTTTACCGAAGACAGCAATAAGGGAATTTTTCCCGCCCCCCCCTCAAAGGGAGGCGAGTACCGTTTTTGCCAGAATCAAAAGGCCGATGCCTTTCTTACCGGGGCGGTGTCCGAATATTACGGCCGGATTTATGTCAGCCTGCGGCTTTATACCCTTTATACCCGGTCTTTTGATTATGAGGATAGTATTATCTTTTCTTCCGACAAAACCCTCCAGGCGGTGGGCGAATTGGCCGACCGTTTAGTGGCGGCGGTTTCCGGGGCCGGCCCGGCGGCCATCGCGGTTCATGCGGAACCTGAGAACGCGGTGATCCTTATCAAAGAAAGCTATGCGGGCCGGGGGGAGGCGCCGCCCCGGGAACATCCCCCGGGGGAAACGAAGGTGGAAGTGTTTGCCGATAATTATGAGCCCCTTTCGGTTCCGGTAGAACTTTTTGCGGGGGAGCTGGCGGAATTGTATATTAACCTGCGCCCTTTAAGCCGGACGGCCTTAACCGTAACCGTGCCCGGCGGGGAAGGCTCATCGGTTTATCACGGGGCCCTTTATATCGGGCAGACCCCCCTGGGCATAGATATATTTCCCAACCAGTTTGACTATATTTGGGTGGAAACCCCCCAGGGGGAGACGGGAAAGGCGGCTTTTAAAAGGGATATTGCCTATTCAGGGGACGCGGGCGTTTTGGAGATAAAAACAGCCTTGCCCCTTCCCCCGGACTCAAAACCGGCTGAAACAGCCCGCCGCCGGTTTTACGGGACTTACGGTAAATTTTGGATAGTCCTTCCCCTGATGATAATCATGACCGGCCTGTCCCAAAACTACGCCAGTGCCCATGCCTATAATATCCAGGCTTCCCAGAATGATCCGGGATATGACGGGGCAATTTTATATGATGAGGCGATGAATTATCATTATGTTTCCCGGGCATTCTGGATGGCTTTCGGGCTTACCATAACCGAAGCCGTTTACCGGATATACCGGTATACCCAGGCTTCCGGGAAGGGGACCCCTTCTATCGTAAAATAAGGGATGGTAAAAGTATGGGAATGCAAGGTTTTGCCGGGCGGATACGGGATTTTTTTGGCATCAGGAAATCCCTTTCGGATGAACTTTTTGATGATTTGACGGATATCCTGGTAGAGGGGGATTTCGGCGCCGCCGGGGCCTATAAAATCGTTGAGGAACTGCGGGAACTTTGTAAAAAAGAAAAAATCACCGACCCGGAAGAAGCCCGGCTCCAATTGGCCCGGCTCCTGGAGGAACTGCTGGGGGAAGCGCGGAAGGGCAAGGCGGTTCCCCTTCCTGAAGAGGGCTTCCGGATTATCCTGCTTTTGGGAGTAAACGGGGTGGGAAAAACCACCACCGCCGCGAAACTGGCGGATTATTACCGGGCCGTTTACCGGAAACAGCCCATTCTGGCGGCGGCGGATACCTTCCGGGCCGCGGCTATTGATCAGCTTAAAATTCACGGGAAACGCCTTGGGGTCCGGGTAGTGGCCCACCAGCACGGGGGAGATCCCGCGGCGGTAGTCTATGACGCGATAGAAGCCGCCGCCGCCGGAGACGGGGATCTTATTATCGCCGATACCGCGGGCCGGATGCATACCAAGTCCGCCCTGGTGGACGAATTAAAGAAAATTGACCGGGTGGTGGAATCCCGGGCGGGGGAAGCCGCCTATGTTAAGTGGCTCGTGCTGGACGCCACTACCGGAAGAAACGCCCTTTCCCAGGCGGAAACTTTCCATGGGGCGGTGGCCCCCGGGGGGGTTGTTTTAACCAAATTTGATTCCGGCGCCCGGGGCGGCGCGGTTTTTTCCCTGGCCCAGGAACTCGGCCTGCCCGTGGTTTTTCTTTGCCACGGGGAGAAATATGGGGACATCCGGCCCTTTGACCCCCATGACTATGCCAGGGACTTTGTCGGCCTTGCGTAAATACGGCCTGTGGCTTTGGATGCCGGTCCTTTTTTTGAGCGCCGGCGGTTTTGCCGCCGCGGAAGAGGTTTGGTATTTCTCCAACGCGGCCGGAATGACCCTGGACCGGTCCCTTTCCCGGGCTGCCGCCCTGCGGAATAAATATGCCCTGTCGGCGGGGGACAAAACCCCGGCGGAACTCCCGGATTACCTTGCCGAATATTATGATCCGGCCTTTACGATTGAGCTTCGGACCCTGTACGAAGACGGGGCGGAGTCCCGGCGCCAATGGGTTTTTAAGGATTCCCGGGGGGTAACCCGGCTGGTTTCTTCAGGGGATTTTGCCGCCGAATCCGCCGGAGAGGAGGCCCCCCCTCCCGGGGAAGTTCCTGAGGATGCGGCGGAGCCCCCCCCGGACGCGGCGGACGGGACGGAAGCCTCCGGGGAAGAAAAAATTCCGGAGGAGGAGCCTGAACAGGAGGCTCCCTCTTTTTTTATCGAAATATACGATGAAAACAATCTTATCATTGAAGAGCATCAATTTTCAGGCGGGGAAACCGAATATATTACCGGATATTTTTATAACGGCATGGTTCTTGTCCGAGCCGAAACCCGGCAAAAAATCCGGGACTCCGAGGGAGAAGGATATATTAACGAGGCGCTTACCACCGATTATTACCGGTATAGCCGTTCCCAATCCCTGCGGGCGGTGGAACGGATCTACCACCAAAGCTCCTCCGAAACGGAGGATAAGGTTCGCCTCTCCTTCCCCCACATGATTCTGGACGCCGCTTCTAACAAGGATTTCGTCAGCCCCGGCACCGCCTACGGATCGGATTTTCTTCAGGACGTGCTGACGAGGACCGGGGGGCAGGTGGTTTATACCACCGATGAACGGGGTAGGATCCTGGCTGAAACTACCCTGGATAAGGAGGGCAAGGTGGTTGGCGAAATCCGCAATACCTGGGCCGGGGACAGGCTTACCGCGGTGGATTGGATATCCGAGGGGGATGAACGGCACAGCGAATACGATTATGATGAGGAAGGGGACCGTATCGCCGAACGGAATTACCGGAACGGCGTTTTAGAAAGGGTTATCCGCCGGGAAAACGGCCGGGAAACAGAAGAGCTTTTTATGAACGGCACGGTGATACTCCGGGCCATCTGGGAGGATGGCCGGAAGGTTTCGGAGGAATATTTTAATCCCCCAAGGGGAAGGGAAAATTGATGGCAAAGGCGGACTTCAGGGGGGCCGGGGGAGAGGTTTTTGGGACAAATCTTAAATGGGTAGGCTTTGTGGCGTCCCGGTATGTTTCCAAGGGGCACCGGATTTCCCCTGCCCCGGTATTGGCAATCCTGGGAATCAGCACCGGGGTTTTGGCCTTGACGGTCATCATCGCGGTAATGAACGGGTTTCAGCTCGGTTTTATCGAAAGCATCCTGGAAATATCCTCCTACCATGTCAGGGTCGAAGCCCTCCCTCCCGGCGGGGAAGGGGATATCCGCCGCCGGATCCGGGAACTTCCGGGGATAATTTCGGCGGTCCCCTTCCGGGAATTTCACGGCCTTTTGCGGGGGGAGGCTGGCGGGGGGCAGGCCGCGGTAATCCGGGGGCTTCCGGAGGATGCCCTTGCCTGGGATCCGGGGATGGCGGCCAAGCTGGAATTTGAAGCCGGCTCCTTTGATATCCGGGGGGAGCGCTCCCTGCTTCTGGGGGCTGAACTGGCCCGGCGGCTGCGGCTTTACCTGGGGGATGAGGTAACGCTTATCTCCGTGTCGGGGCTTTTCCCCGAGGAAGCCGAGGCGGCGGATTCCCTTTTTACCGTTACCGGTATTTTCCGTTCGGGTTTTTATGAATACGATCTGGGCTGGGGCTTTATCAGCCTGGCGGACGCGGAAAAAATCGCCGGGACCGGGGATAAGCTTATCCTGGGGATCAAGCTTAAAAACCGCTGGCAGGACAACCGGGCCCGGGAACTTATCCGGCAGCTTTTGGGGGATGCCTTTCCTTTGAGTACCTGGCGGGATTATAACCGGGCTTTTTTCAGCGCCCTGCGCACGGAAAAGCTTCTCATGTTTGTGCTGCTGGGGCTTATCTTTATCGTGGTGGGGCTTAATATTTTTCAGGCCCAGCGGCGGGCCGTGCTGGAACGCCGGGAAGAGATCGGCCTCCTCCGGGCCCTGGGCGCCGCCGACAGGGCGGTGCGGCTTATTTTTATCTGGGACGGATTTATCATAGGTTTTACCGGCGCGACCGCCGGGACGGCCCTGGGGCTGCTCATTGCCTTCCGGATCTCCGCCTTTTTCACCCTCCTTGAAGGGCTGATAAACGGCTTTATCGGCATGGTGAACGGGATTGCGGGCTTTTTCGGCGGCGCTTATGTGGGGGAATTTGCTGTTTTTTCCCCGGCGGTTTTTTATATCAAAGAAATCCCTTCCCGGGTTATTCCCCAGGAGGTGTTCCTAATCTTTATGTTTGGTTTTTTATCCGCCCTTTTGGCGGCCTGGTTCGCCTCGGGAAAGATTTCCCAGACCAGGCCCGCGGAGGTGCTGCGTTATGAATAACGCCGCCGGCCCGGGAGCCGGGGAATCCCCGGCCGAAGTTCTTCTGAAGGTGGATAATCTCGTCAAAAATTATGTTTCCGGCGCGGAAACCCTCCGGATATTAAAAAATGTCAGCTTTATCATCGAGCGGGGGACTACCGCGGCGGTAAGCGGGCAAAGCGGCAGCGGCAAAAGCACCCTCCTTAATATTATCGGCGGGCTGGATCGGGCCGATTCCGGCTCGGTGACGATCGGGGGAAGGGATATTACGGGATTATCGGAAAATGATCTTTCCCTTTACCGGAGCCGCCGGGTGGGTTTTATTTTCCAGTTTCATTATCTGTTAAAAGATTTTACCGCCCTGGAAAATGTCATGCTCCCGGCCTATATCTTCGGCGTGAAAAAAAAAGACGCCCTGGAAAAGGCCCGCCTCCTTTTATCCGATGTGGGGCTTGAGAACCGTCTCCGCCATTTCCCTTCCCAGCTTTCCGGGGGAGAGCGGCAGCGGGTTGCGGTGGCCCGGGCCATTATTAACGATCCCGATATGATCCTGGCGGATGAGCCTACGGGTAACCTGGACCCGGGAAACAGTGCCATGGTGACGGAAATCCTTTATGACTGCGCGGAAAAATGGGGGAAAACCCTCATCGTGGTTACCCATGACGAAAAAGTAGCCGGCCGGGCCCGGCGCTGTTATACCCTGGAAGGGGGAAACCTTATCCCCGCCGGAGCTGTTCCTTGAAGGCCCGGGCCGTTTATTTCATCGCCCTCCGTTACCTCCTGGGCAGGGCCCGCGAAGGGGGCCGTTATCTGCGGGGAGCCGCCGCGGGAATCGCCTTAAGCCTTATTCCCATTATGGTTACCCTCATCGTGGCGGATGGCATGATCCGGGGCATAACCGAACGCTTTCTGGAACTGGGAACCGGCCATCTCCAGGTTCATAGCTATTTTGATCCCTCCCTGGTTGAATGGGCCCTGCCCCGGGCCGCCGCCCTTGAGGATGTCCGGGGGGTTTGGCCCGAACGGCACGGTTTGGGTGTCCTGATAGGGAGAGAGGGAAAGGCCGGCACCACTATTAGGGCCGTTGACCCTTCTTTTTTAGAAGATGAAGGAAGCCGCCGCTACTTAACCGCCGTTAAGGGGGAAAAAACCCTTGCCTCGGATCGGGATGTGCTTCTGGGGGAAGCGCTGGCCCTTTCTGTCGGCGCCGAGCCGGGACAAACCATCCGGATCATGACGGTCCGGACCACAGACGACGGCAGGAACATCCCCCGGATGGCGGCCTTCACCGTCCGGGGGATTATCTCCTCAGGGTACCGGGAACTAGATTCCCTGTGGTGCATTATGACCTATGAAGCGGGAAAGGGGGTCCTTGCGCCGGAAATATCCTCCTCATACCTCATGGTCAAGATCCGCGATCCCTACCGCCGGATCGGCGGGACCGCCCGGTCCCTTGAGGATGAACTGGGGCCCGCCTACGGGGTCTATACCTGGAAGGAACTGCAGCGTTCCCAATACAGTTCCTATGAATCTACCCGGCAGCTTTTGCTTTTTATTATGGCCCTCATTGTGCTTGTTGCCGCGGTAAATGTTTCATCGGCAACCTCCATGCTTGTTATTGAACGGCAGCGGGACATCGCGGTCCTCAAAGCCTTTGGGGCAAATCCCGGAGGAACCGGCGGGATTTTTCTTTGGAGCGCCCTTTTAACCGGTCTTGCCGGGTCTTTTTTCGGCATAAGCCTGGGGCTTTTGATCGGGAACTTTATTAACCCCATTATCCGTGGCCTTGAAGCCGTTCTCGGCTTTTTTTCCGGCCTGTTTAACGGCGGCCAGGTAAAAATCCTGGAGTCCGGTTACTATCTTGAAACCATCCCCGTTATTATCGACTGGCTCGCGGTTTTCCTCATCGCCCTTTTTACGATCCTCTGTTCCGTCCTTTCTTCATGGATTCCCGCCCGCCGGGCAGGCAAATTACGGCCCCTTGAGCTCCTGCGGAAGTATTAACAGAAGGGGATCCTTCCTTACTAATAAATGAAAACTGAGAAATAAAAAAGGCCGGCAGCAAATCAAGGATCAAAAGATCCCGGTTTGACACCGGCCATGCCCTGAGGCATATCGGAAATATAGTGATTTGGGAGGGGAACTATAAATCCGACATTTTAAATATCGGTAAGGAAAAACAGAGTCTTTAACACTAATATTTTAAGCCCCTTCAATTCCCGCAAGTCCCGCCGCCGGAGCTTTGCCCGGCTGAAGTTTCCGGGCAGCCCCCATTTATTCCGCTTCTTCAATGATGACATCCGCCGTGAGGGAGGCCCTGTAGGTTTTTCCCCTTTCTACCGTGATGGACTTGATTATGGAATAATCGCTTAACTGGAATTTCATTTCGTGCTGGCCCGGTTCGACCGGCAGGGGGGTAAGGCTCTGCTCCAATGGCAGCCCGTCAAAAAAGATTTGGGCCCCCTGGGGGGCTTCAAAAATGATTGTAGGGGTCGGATCCAGCAATTCTATGGTAATCTCCAGAATTTTGCCCCGTTCTATAAGAAAACGCCGGTTTTCGTTGCGGTAGTTTTCGGAAAGTACCGACAGGCGGTGTTCCCCCTCCTTTAAAAGCTGCTCTTCCCAGAAATTTTCGATAACCCTATCGTCAATTAACAGGCTAAAGGGCTTTTCCGGGAGCTGCTCGGGATACCGGACGGCAATCCGCGCCGCCCCTTCATCGCTTAACAGGGGTTTTGCATTGAGCTGGAAACGCATGGATTCTATTTCCATGCTCAGCCCTTTAATAACCGGCAGGATCCTGAATAGAAGGGGAAAAGAATAGGGAGGGATAACCCCTGTGGGGACCGAGGCATAGGGGCTGCTCCGCAATCCGTGGGCCACGCGAAGGGGGATTTGATAGACGTTTTGGATTTTATTTGAAATGGGCTCAAAAAAAATCTGCCGCCCTTCGATATCGGCGGCCCCTGTTTCGGGGATTTTATCCAATCCCGTATATATGGCAATGGCTAAACTCCCCTGATAGGCCAAAAATGCCTGGGGAACGGTTAATTCCAGTTCAATCCCTTTAAAAAAACGGGTATCCTTATCCAAGGTGATTATGGCGGAGCTTACGTAGCTAAGGGGGACGGAGGTTCCGCCCAAATTTTCCCGGGAAATTGCCAAATTCCCCCCCACCAGGACCCGCAGGGATTCAGCTCCAAGATCAAAACATAAAAACCATATGTAAAAAAACACACAGTAATTAAATTTCATCGCCCGGTTCCTTCTTTAAATAAATACTTGCCCGGATCCCGGGCTTGTCCATTTTGACGCAGCTCAAAATGCAAATGGGGTCCCGTTGACTGCCCGGTAGATCCGACCCTCCCTATAAGAGTACCGGATCCCACTTCCCTATTCAAGGCTGTTTCAAAACGGGAGAGATGGCCGTAGAGGCTTGCCCAGTTTTCTCCATGGCGGATGATGATGTACTTGCCGTAAACGGAATCCTCGCCTATTTCGGTAACCACCCCCGCCCGGGCGGCAAAAACCTGGGTCCCCTCCGGGGCCGCCAGGTCAAGGCCGTTATGGTTCCTCAGGACCCCCGTAACCGGATTAACCCGGGGGCCGAAAGCGCTGGTCAGCCGGAAATCGCGGAGGGGAAAACGGAAGCCCCGGTTCAGAAAAAAGGCCCTTTCGGTAGGGGTGAAATCGGAACCGGGGATAAACCGGAACTGGATTTTACCCTCCGGCCGGTTTAGGCTGATGGTTATCCCCGGCTCGTAAAACCGGGCGGAAACCATCAGATGTTCTAAATCCGACTGGGGGTCGCCGGGGATAAAAATCCCCGGCACCGAGGGCAGCAAAAGGATCTCCCGGGATTGTAAATCGACAGGGTGGGCAAAACGGTTCAGGGTAACCAGGGCCGCGTAGGGAATATTGCACCTGGCGGCCAGGCTGAGGATATCGTCCCTTTCCCCGGGTTTATAGGCATAAATGGTGAGACCTTCGGTAACAGGATTTTTTTCTCCGAACCGTTCCGCGTTGAAGAGCTTCCTCCGGGCGGCTTCCACGTCCGCCAGATACTGTTTAAAGGCGGTGTCCCGGATATCCAGCCGGGAAATCAGGGGAAAATCCGCCCCCGCCTCTTCCGCCTCCCCGGGAAGGGCATTTATAATAAGGAAAAGGAAAAGGGCTGTTAATCGTTTCATAGGCGCCCAAAAAAAAGGCAAGGGCCGCCCCTTGCCTTGCCTTTTCCGGATTGCCCTCCTTGTTATTCAGCGGCGATAGCTTCTACCGGACACACGCCCGCGCAGGCGCCGCAATCCTGGCATTTCGCGGGATCAATCCAGCGGCGGTTGTCCTTTTCGGCAATTGCCTCTACCGGGCATTCGCTGTCGCAGGAACCGCAGTTAATACACGCCTCTCCGACTTTATAAGCCATATCATACCTCTCTCTCATTATGGTATCTTAAAGATAACATAAAGGAGACCCTATTGACAAGTATTATCCTTTTTTGTACTAAAACCTCAACTTGTTCAAGATTATAAATGGGTATAAAGTGGCCCTATGCCTATAATTATATATTTCCTGCCGATACCTTTTTTGATCCTTATCTCCTATTTCGCCTTTTCCCGGCATTCAAGTTTCTTTATCAAACGGACGGCGTTAATAGCCCTTATTCTTATCGGGCTTTCCATTGGGGTTAGCCTTTTGCTTGTTTTTAGCGAACCCGCGGGCAAACCCGGAACGCCGTCCATAGATATTCCGGTAGAACCCGTGGTTCTCCAGGATAACAAAAACACGGGCATCATCGTTGGAATCTTCCTGCTTCTTTTTGTGGGGCTCATTATTTTTCTCGCCCTGCGGGAACAGGGGAAGTTTCCTAAAAAAGGGGAAGCCCGGTTTCCCGGTGAAGAGGGGGAAATGCCGGATAGCACGTACCGCCATAGGGACCGGCTGTGGTAGGGACGGATCGGCTTTGCTGCCAGGACTCCCCTTTATAAGGCCAGGATGCCCGTATTTGCGGAGGCTCATTTGGCGCCAAGCCCGCCTATTTTATTAGTTAAAAAAAGATATTATTTTTTACGACAAATAATTGAATTAATAGGCGGTATATTACATACTATGGTTCTGTCGGAAATAGGTTTTATTTTTTGTATTTGAGAGGTGAAAATATGTTATACCGAAAATACGGCAAACTTGGATTTCAGGTATCTGCCTTTGGAATGGGCTGCATGAGGCTTCCCCGCATTGTCACCGGAAACGAAACCGAGGTAGACCGGGAGAAAGCCTGCGAAATGATCCGTTACGCGGCGGATCACGGGGTTAATTATTTTGATACCGCTTACGGATACCATAACAAAACCAGCGAGGAAGTGCTGGGGGAAGCCCTGGAGGGGGGGCGCCGGGAAAAGGTTAAAATTGTTACCAAACAGCCCTTTGGAGCAATGACTACCCAGCCGGACATCCGGAAAAACCTGGAAGCCACCTTAAAGAAGCTCCGTACAGATTATATTGATGTCTATCTTATCCACAATATCGGGAAGGGAAGCTGGGCCGATATAAAACGGCGGAAGATTATTGAGGAATACGAAACATTCCGCGCCGAAGGGCTTATCCGGGGAATCGGATTTTCCTACCATGGCCAATATCCTGCTTTTAAGGAAGTCCTTGATTTTTACGATTGGGATATGTGCCAAATCCAGCAGAACCTTATTGATGTTGACCGGGAAGCTACCGAAGAGGGAATCCGGCAGGCAGGGAAAAAAGGCTGCGCCTTGGTTATCATGGAACCAATCCGCGGGGGCAGTCTTGCCACGCCCCCTGAACCGGTCCAGGCGATCTACGATGAATATCCGGTTAAGCGTTCCTCCGTGGAATGGGCTTTCCGGCACGTGCTTAATTATCCGGAGGTTAGTACCATCCTGAGCGGAGTCAGCACCATGGCGCAGCTTAAGGAGGATATCGAAATTTTCTCAAAACCCGACGCGGTCCCCGGCTGTTTGAATGAAGAAGAAAAAGACATTATCCGCCGGGTACGGGAAAAGTACCTTTCCCTTAAATCAATTCCCTGTACCGCCTGTGAATATTGTTTGCCCTGCCCCCAGGGGGTGCAAATTCCCGGGGTGTTCACCAAATATAACGACGGAGTTATGTTTGGCAATTTTGATCCCCAAAAACGAAGCTATACCTTCCAAATAAGGGCGAACCAGGATGCTTCCCATTGTATCTCCTGCAAGGCCTGTGAGAAAAAGTGCCCCCAGCATATTGATATCGTGGCAAAACTCAAGACGGCCCATGAAGCTCTCCGGGGATGGGTGGAATAAAAGGGGATTAAAGAAAAACAAAAAATGGATGATACCGCGGAGCGGAGGAAACAGGAAAAATATCTGGCGCTGATGCTGGAAAACAGCCCCGAAATAATTATTTTGCTGGATGAACGGGGGCGTTTTCTCTATTGTTCCCAAACCTTTCTGAATCTTGCGGGCATAACGGATTATAAAGAAATTAACGGCAGGCATTTTGAGGAGATCTACGCTTCCTTTGGGGACGAGGATTTTCAGAAACAGGCCCAGGAACGGTTTAATCAGGTAAAACAGGGAAATAAAGCGGTTAGTGATAATGTGCGGATTGATTTTTCCGGCAGGGGGAATTTTCGCACCTATTCTATTAACAGCGCCCCTATGCTGGATGAGGCCGGGAACTTTGAGGGCGCCCTGGTAATCTATCATGACATCACCGATTTTTTGCGGGCCGAAGCGGATGAACGTACCCGGGTTATGTTTGACGCGACTCCCCTGGCCTGCACTTTCTGGGACCGGGAAGGGGTTTTGGTGGACTGTAACCAGGAGGCCCTGAATCTTTTTGAGGTTACATCCAAAGAAGATTTTTTTAAACGCTTTTATGAATTTTCCCCGGAGTTTCAGGAGGACGGCACCTTAAGCCGCCGGCGCATCCGGGATGATTTCCGGGAAGCCTACCGGAAGGGCCGTAAGGAATTCCCTTGGATCCACCGCTCGGCTACGGGGAAAGAGATCCCCTCAGAGGTTACCCTGGTACGGGTTAACTGGAGGGACGGCTACCGGGTAGTGGGTTATACCCGGGATATGCGGGATATCCGGGAGGCGGATCTGCGGAACCGGGAGCTTGAGGTACAGACCCGGGCCGCCCGGGTTGCTTCGGAGGCCAAAAGCAGATTCCTTGCCTCCATGAGTCATGAGATTCGGACCCCTATGAACGCTATCATCGGCATGAGCGACCTCATGCGTACCGATAATATGGATCCTGTCCAGCAGAGTTTTTTCGCCGACATCAAAACAATGTCCAAAGCCCTCCTGCAAATTATCAACGACATTCTGGATATCTCTAAAATCGAGGCGGGCAAAATGGAAATAAGGCCGGTGCATTTTAACTTGCAGGAATTATGCGGAAACATCTGTTCCTTAAGCCGTTTTACCGCCGAGTCAAAGGATCTCGCCTTCCGGTATTCCTTTGATCAGGATATGCCCCGGGTTATTTACGGCGATGATATAAGGATCCGCCAGGTGATTACCAACATCGTGAATAACGCGGTCAAATATACCCAAGAGGGTTATGTAGAATTTTCTGTCGGGAGAGAAAAAAAAGACGGCCGGGATTATATGGTTTTTACGGTAAAAGATACCGGGATAGGAATTAAAAAAGAGGATTTCCCCAAGCTTTTTGGCACTTTTCAGCAATTGGACGGCGCCTCCAACCGGGGCATCGTGGGTACCGGCCTGGGTTTGTCCATCACCAAAAACCTCGTTACCCTGATGGGCGGGGAAATAAGCTTTGAAAGCGAATACGGCGCCGGTTCAACATTTACCATCCGGCTCCCCCTGACGGCCGGGGATCCCGGGCAGGCGGAACATAAAAAAAGCCTTGGTTTCCAGGTGCAGGCCGCGGCGGATACGGCGGTCCTTGTGGTGGATGACAACCGCATCAACCTTAAAGTGGCTCTGGCCTTTCTTGCGGTCCATAATATATTTGCCGATGCCGCGGAAAGCGGCGCCGAGGCAATAGAAAAGGTACAAAAAAGATCCTACGATCTTATTTTTATGGACCATATGATGCCCGAAATGGACGGCATTGAAACGGCCCGGCGGATCCGGGCTTGGGAGGAATCACAAAAGAAAGAAGCCCCCGGAGGCTTTCCCCCGGAGGCCTCCCGGCGGGTTCCGATTATCGCCCTTTCGGCAAACGCGGTCTCCGGAATCCGGGAACGTTTTCTTGAGGCGGGGATGAACGATTTTGTTTCCAAGCCCATAGATTCGGAAGACCTGAACCGGAAATTAGTCCTCTGGCTCCCCAGGGAAAGGATTTCCCAAATTGAGATTCCGGAAAGGGAAAAAGCGCCGGTTTCCTCCAGGGCTTTGGAATCCGCCGCTTCCCTTGACCGGGAGACAGGTATCGATAACATCGGGGGAAACGAGAGACTCTATAACCAGCTTTTGGACAGTTTCTGGACGGATCACGGCGGGGATTTTCAGAAAATTGAGGAAGCCCTGAAAAAGGGGGATCTTTCCCTGGCCCACCGGCTTGCCCATACCCTTAAAGGTACCGCGGGCCTCCTGGGATTTCCCCGGATCCGGCAGATTGCCCTTGGGATTGAAAGGGCCCTTTCCGAAAAAAGGGTGAAAGATGCCTTTTTAGAATTGCCCCGGCTGAAGGAGGAGATGGAAGCCCTGTTACGAAATTTGGCCCCTCCGCCTGTCCCCCCTCCGCCGGCTCCGGCGGGGAAAATTCCTCCCGGCCGGAAGGCTGTCCTGGAACTTATCGAAAAATTGTCCCCCCTTCTGGCTTCGGGGAACACCAGGTGTTTTCAGCTCCTCGAAGACATCGGGGCCCTTTTTGCCGGCAAGCAAGGGAAGGGGGAAATTCTGATCCGGCAAATAGAAGATTTTGAATTTAACGGGGCTTTAAAAACCTTGGAAGACATAAAAGCTTTAGCTGGGGAAGAGGGCGGGGAAGATGGAAATTGACGGCAGCCACAAGATTTTAATTATTGACGATGAAAAGCCAAATCTCATGGTTTTAAACAGCATCCTGTCTCCAGATTATACGGTTTTTATCGCGAAAAGCGGTAAAGAAGGATTAAGCCGGGCCCTGGCGGATCAGCCGGATCTTATACTCCTGGATATTATTATGCCCGACATGAACGGTTTCGAGGTACTCAAAGTCCTGAAGGCCTCGGAGGAGATCAGCCGCATCCCGGTGATCATTATCACCGGCCTGGATAACGATGTTGACGAGGAGCGGGGTTTTGCCCTGGGGGCGGTGGATTATATTGGGAAACCCTTCAAAAACGCCATTGTAAAAGCCCGGGTTAAGACCCATATCCAGATCATCGATCAGATCCGTACCATTGAACGGATAGGCATGGTGGACGGCCTTACGGATATCCCTAACCGCCGCTGTTTTGACGACCGGTTTGCCATGGAATGGAGGAGGGCCCTGCGGAAAAGGCAGCCCCTGTCCTTTTTGATGATGGACCTGGATAAATTTAAAAGCTACAACGATACCTACGGTCATCCCCAGGGGGATATCCTGCTGCGGGCTGTGGCCAAACTCCTTTCCGCCGCGGCAAAACGCCCCGCGGATCTTGCCGCCCGGCTTGGGGGGGAGGAATTCGGCCTTCTCCTCCCGGATACCCATGGCGACGCCGCCCGGGAAATTGCCGAAAATATCCGTGCCGCGGTGGAGGCCGCCCGAATTCCCGGCGCCGGCGGGAAGGCCGTCACCCAAATCACGGTAAGTATCGGCGTTATCACCCTTGTTCCCGGCGAAAAAATGACCCCCGAAGCCTTTATCGCGGCGGCGGACAAAAATTTATATGCCGCCAAAAAATCCGGCAGAAACCGGGTATGTTTTGCTTAAGTTGCTATTGAGGAAGGCCCTGTACGCCTTGCCCGGGGACTGGATATCCGGAATTACCTTGAGAAATGAGTCTTGACTGTTTCTGAATTTCAGACCGATAATAGCTCAATTCCGGTATGACCGGATACAGAAAACGAAGCGAGGAGGCTATGAGGTGGAAATTCTAAAACTTATCGGCGTGCTCATCGTGATTGTCGGATTTATCCTGAAATTCGATACTATCGCGGTGGTGGTAGTCGCCGGGATTGTTACCGGATTTGTAGCGGGGATGGATCCGGAGGAAATTCTCTCGGTATT
>JAITRD010000061.1 GCA_031288575.1 Treponema sp.
CACCTGGATTTGAAACACCAGGTAGAATTACTGCGCTACCTCACGGATTGGGCCGGGGAAAACAATAAAACCGTTATCGGGGTACTCCACGATCTGAACCTGGTGCATCACTTCGGCAATACAGTGGCGATTATGGAGGGAGGGACGCTGATCTCCCGGGGCAGGCCCCGGGAAGTTTTGGACGGGGAAACCCTGCGGGAAACCTACGGCGTTGACATACGGCAATTCATGCTGGATTCCCTGGAAAACTGGAAGGATACCCCGGAGGATCGCCCTAAACTTGACCTACAAAATGCTGTGTGATTCCCGCAGGGGAGGGGAAAATGCCGGGAAAATGCTTGTAGAGTCCGCCTCCGCTATCTTCGATACGCTCCGGCGGGGACTTGCAAATATTTGTGCCGGCCTTTCCCCCACCCCCGCGGGCCTACTCAGGCAAAGTGGGGCAACTTTAGCCTGAGGGGGGATAACGGTACTCGGATAATGAATTTACCGCCTAAATTGCGGGTCAAGTTTAGAGGATCGCCGGGGAGATAGTTTTCCCATACTGGCATCAGGCCCCAGGCAGGGGGCCGTCCTTCCGCTTTTCCAGAAGGTAATACACCACGGGAATAAAAAACAGGGTGATAAAGGTGGAACTAAAAAGGCCGCCGAAGATGCTTTGTCCCAGGGGGGCATAGATCTCCGAACCCTCCCCGATATCCAGGGCAAGGGGGAAAACTCCCAAAAGGGTGGTAAGGGTGGTCATCAGGATAGGTTTAAGCCGGGAGATGGCGCCGGCGATAATGGCATCCTCCAGGGGCATCTTGTCCCGTTCCCGGAGCAGGTTCGTATAGTCGATAAGGATGATGGCGTTATTTACCACCACCCCTGCCAGGGCGATGATCCCCAGGAGGGACACAATATTAAGGGAAGAACCGAAAAGCAAAAGCCCCCCCGAAATGCCGATCATGGTAAAGGGGATGGAGGACATGATAAGCAGGGGCTGGCTAAAACGCTCAAACTGGATCACCATAACCGAATAAACCAGGAATACCGCCGCCGCTAAAACAAAAACCAGGGAACGGAAGGAGGAAAGCATCTCCTCGGTGGTGCCAACAATCTGCCAGTTTACCCCGGGCACGAGCCCCCGGTCTTTTAAAAGGGCCGTAACCCGGCGGGCGGTTTCCCGGACATTAGGATCCCGCAACTCGGCGCTTACCGTAATAGAACGGGATTTGTTGCGGTGCAGGATCTGGGAAATCTTTTCGGCGGTTTCCAGCTCCGCGATATTTGCCATGGATACCGGATTTTCCCCGGCATAAATCTGCAGGCTGTAAAGAACATCCGGGGGCAGGATCCCGCGGCTCAGGCTGGTCCGCAGTTCAATAGGCATATTGGCGGAGCCGCCGTAATAGGTCCCCAGGGAAATGCCGTTAAAGATGATCCGGTTCATCATGGCGGTTTCGTATGAGGAAATCCCCATGGTTCCCAGATATTGGTGCAGCAGCAGGGTGTTCATTTCCCGCTGATCCAAGCGGATATTCATATTCGCCGCGCTCACATTAGGGTCCGTGCTCATATACTCCCGGACCTGTTCAGCCCCGGCAAGGACGGTGTTCAAATCGGCGCCGTAAACATTCACCGCAAAATCCGAACCCCCCGTAGCCATGGAGAGGAGGTTAGACAAGCCGCCGTTGCTGAAATTGCTTTTAAGGTCCGGAATGCGCCGGGGTATTTCCCGCTGTAACTGCCGGATAATCTCCGTTACATGCCGCTTCCGGCGGTTTGACCGGGAAAGTTTGAGGACCCCGTAGGCCCGGTTTGTTTCGCTCCCCGACACTAAGGCGCCTTCCTGCCCCGCCACAAAATAGGAAGATTCTATTTCAGGAATAAAACCCCGGATCTCCCTTTCCAGAAGGATTATCTTCTCCCGGGTCATTTCCAGGGTATACCCGCCGGGGGTTTCCGCGCTAACCTGGATTTCCGCCATATCCGTCTGGGCCAAAAATTCAAATCCCAAAAGCCGGAAGGAAAGGATGCTCAGGCCCAGGAGGACCACGGTTCCTATCAAAAAGGATTTAGAGGAAACCAGGGCGCCCCGGAGAAATTTTTGATAAACCAGGGAAAGCCCCTCCAAACCCCGTTCTACCGGCGCGGCTATCTTCATCCCCCAATCCCGTTTTTCCTCCCGGCGCAAAAAGAGGGCGCAGAGGAAGGGAACGACAATGATCGCCACTAAAAGGGAACTGAACAGGGCAAAGATGATGGTCCAGGCCACATCCCGCAGGATGATCCCCGCCAGGCCCGATAAAAACAGGATGGGGAAAAAGGCCGCCAGGGTGGTTACGGTGGAAGCCGCCACCGCGGAACCGACCTCATCGACCCCCAAAGAAGCGGCCTGCCGGGCATCCATGCCCCGGTCAAAATGGCGCTGGATGTTTTCCAAAACCACGATAGAGGCATCCACCACCATCCCGATGGCGGCGGTTAATCCCCCCAGGGTAATAAGATCCAGGCTCGACCCTTTAACCCAGAGGCCGATGAAGGTAAAAAGGATTGAAAGGGGGATAGCCAGGGAGACAATAAAGGTGGTGTTCCGGTTATGAAGAAAAAGAAAAAGCACGAGCACCGCCAGCAGGGCCCCGAAAATTGCGGACTGGGCCACGGAATTCATGGACACCGAGACATCTTCACTGTCATCCTTGATGTATAAAAAGGATAAGCCCCCGGCATATTCCTTTTCCATTTCCGCCAAAATCAGCCGGGCTTCCCGGCTGATTGCGATGGTGTCGCCGTCCCGCTGTTTAAACATCCACAGGATCAGGGAATCCTTTCCATCGCTGATCACATAGTTATCCCGGCGGTTCTCCCGGACGGCAACTTCCGCCACGTCCCGCAGGCGTATATACTGCCCGTCCCGGAAGGCCAGGACCTGGTCCTCAATGTCCTGGAGGGAGCCGTAACGGCCTTCGGTTCTAATGTTAAGGCTGTACCCCTGGTATATGCCGTTTCCCCCGGGCAGGGATACATTGGCGGCGGGAAGAATTCGGGCAATGTCCAGCACCGAAAGCTTCAAGCCCTGGAGCCGGTCAAGGTCCGCCACAATTTCCACCACATCCTGGCTGTCGCCGTTCATGCCCACCTGGGCAACCCCGCTTATCCGGGACAAGGCCGGGATAATGTCGTCCCGGCACCGGGCCGACAGTTCCCCCCGGTTTCCCTGCCCCTCCACCAGGATAGCCATTACCGGAAGCTGGGAGGTACTGTATTCAAAAATTTCAGGGGGGCCGGAAATGTCATTGGGGAGATCCGCCATAACGCCGTTTATCTTTTCCCGGATTTCGGGGATCTTCCTGTTGATGTCCTCATTGTAACCCAATTCCAGGGTAACCACAGAAAGGGAATTCCGGGATTCGGAACTCACCCTGCGGAGGCCTTCCAGGGTGCCCAGGGCCTCTTCCAGGGGGTTAGTCAGATCCCTTTCAATATCCTCAGGGCCTACCCCGGGCCAGGTGCTAACTACCAGAACGGTGGGCATATTCATATCCGCAATAAGGCTCCGGCGCAGGCTAAAACCGGCAGCCACCCCGAAAACCAAGAGGATGATGAGGCACATCAAAATAACCTTGGGATGATTAATGGCGTAATCGGCAATTCTCATGGATCGGGGGCTCCCTCGGCGGATTGGGAGAGAATGTTAAGCCGCTGTCCGGGAGAAATAAAATGCTGCCCTTCCAGGATGAACTGGGTGCCGCTAAATTGGGAAGGGACCTGAAAAAAATCCTCGTTAAAAAATTCCGGGACATATTCCAGGTATTGGGCCCGGTTCTCGTTGTCCGCATACCAGAGGCGGTTTTGGGAGCCCATGATCCGCAGGGGCAGCAGATAAACATCCTCCCGGCTTTCGGTAATAAAGGAAACCTTCACAAACATCCCCGGCCGGAGCCCCCGGGAGGCGGCATCGGGGACGGAATATTCCACCAAAAAACTCCGGCTTTCCGGGGAAACATAGGGGGCAAGGCTCAGGGGCTGGAGTAAAAATTCTGTCTCCCCCAGGGCGGGAACCGTCATCCGTACCTGCATATCCATCCAACGTTCCGCGAAAAAACGGTAATGTATTTCCGGGACCGCCGCCTTGATCCGGAGGTCCTGCAAAGCCCCCAGGGTAGCCAGGGGGGTGCCGGCGTTTACGAGCCCCCCTTCGGTGCTGTGGCGCATTAACACGACCCCGTCTATGGGGGAGCGGATTTTAGCGTAATCCAGATTAAGCCGGGCAAGCTCATACTGGGCCTTAGCGGCCTCATAGGCGGTCCGCGCTTCCTCATACTGCTGCCGGGTAGCGGCATCGCCCTCATAGAGCTTGCCGATCCGCTCATAGGTTGACTGGGCGGTAAAAAAGGCGGCCTGGGCCTGGAGGTAGGTCTGATCATGGGGAGCCGCGTCAACCTGGGCAATAATATCGTCTTCCTTCACCGCCCGCCCCGGATCGGCGTTCAGCAAAATCAAGGTCCCCGCAATCCGGGGAACCAGGGTAATAAGGCGCCCGGTCTCCACCCTGCTGCTAATTCTGATAGTCTTTTCTATTTTTCCCCGCCGGGGGTACAGGGTAATAACCGGGGCAAGAAATTCTTCTTCCCCTTCCCCGGA
>JAITRD010000090.1 GCA_031288575.1 Treponema sp.
ACCAGGCCGGAAAGGGCCTCCCCTGCCCCCTTCCCCCGGATGAGCAGCTGGCCCATGTGGTCAATGTCGAAAAAACCCAGGGAACGGCGGGTCAGGCGGTGTTCCTCCACCGCCCCCAGAGGGTACTGGATGGGCATATCAAACCCCGCAAAAGCCGCGAACCGGGCCCCCGCCGCTTCATGCCAGGGATGCAATAAGGTTGTCTTCACCGTACCTCCTCAAAATCACCGTATCCGGCGCCCCGCCGCCTAATCATTATTTGCATAAATATACAAAACTGTCCAGCGGCGCCCAGGGTTTCCGGCGGTTTTTGTAAAAATTAGGACCTTTTTAACCTGATTGGCTTTAAGACGGCCACATACTAATATGTTTTATTTCAGTATTGTATATTTATACAAAAAATAGAATCTGTCAATATCCGTATATGGTAACAGCACTTGAATGCCCCTGTATCGTTTTGACAAACAATCCCGCGGGCCGTGTGTATTCCCAATGGATCTTGATTCGGGAGTAAGGGTATGTGTCCTGAGTCTAATGCCTTATGAAGACAACATACCTCGTCCCTTTAGGGCGAGGTTGTTGATATTGCGGGAAAACTCTTTCATGGCAAATGCTCGTTTACCCTCTTTCCCCGGAGGACTCCGCAGCAGTTGTCTTTTGATAACGGAACGCCACGGTTTTTCCGCCGGCGGCGTCACCGTAACAAAATTCCACAATTTTAAATGTATCCGGATTGGTAAGCAGAACCGCCGTATGAATGGCGTAACCGGCCTTCCGGATCAGCGAAAGATCTACCTGGCAGAGGAGGTCCCCGGCTTTTACCCGTTGCTCCAAACGAACCTTGGGTTCAAATCCGCTGCCGGATAACTCGACGGTATCCACACCGATATGTATCATAATATCGGCGCCGTCGGACGCGGCGATCCCGAACGCGTGGTTTGCGTCGGCAATACTTTCGATCACCCCCTCTACCGGCGCATACACCCTGCCGTCGGAGGGCACGATACATATCCCGTCCCCCAGCACCTTGCTGGCAAACACTTCATCGGGGATCTCTTCAATCGGTAATATCTTTCCGTCCTGTGTTGCGTATATCGCCCCTGTCAGGGGTTCTTCTTTATGCAAGGAAAACATGACTACCTCCGCTTTTAATGTCCCAAATTCAGTGTCTACCGCAGCGGCGACTGACACATACGTCTGAAGGTGTGGCGCCTTCCTTTAACAGCTATGCAGAATTCCTGAAGCTGCTCAGGAAGGGCGACGCTCTCAAACACGCCTCCGGCGGCAAAATTATACAAATCCACTCCGCAGGTCTTGTTGTCCACCGCGGCGCGGCGTACCGTAACCGGATCGGAACCTTCCACCGAATGGGCAATGCTGGCCGCCGCCAGCGCTTTTCCGTCGTGTACCGCGTCAACCAGTTTGCCCACATAGTCCATGGTGAACCCCGGCGCGACCCCCACCGCGGGAATATCAACAATGTCGGCGCCGGCTTTGGCAAGGCGATTAACAAACTCAGGGGTGCTTACCCCGCGAAGGTTATAGGGGGGATAATCCCCGGTAATAACCCCCGGCCCATGGGGAATTCCCGCCTCAATGACCATGGCATCACCCACCAGGCTTTTTGTTTTTTCTACCGCCGCTATCAGGGCGTCAAAATCCAGGCCGCAGAGCGCCACAAAATCAAACCTCGCCATATGTACAAACTCTACCATTTCCGGGGAATAAACAGAGTCGGCGTACAATGGACCAAAGGGGGAATCCTTCAGTTTTGGAACCAATAAAATCAGTCCTATTGGACGACCCACCAGCTTTTTTAGCTCCGGAACACTCCAGTCAAAGCCCATCTCTACCTGGAGTTTTGCCTTAAAGGGCGTATCGTCCTGGGGGTTTTTAGAGGGCAGCCCCGGCATCTGCAGCCTTCTGGGATTAAGACCTTCCAGGGTTATAAAATCAGCGCCAAAAGACGCCGCTAATTCAAGATTGGAAACTTTTTCAAGGTAATTTGGGGCATAGGGGCATACATAGGCGCCTACCACACGGCTTTCCGAGGCCCGGATGCCGTCCAGAAAATCTCTTTTGCTTAAGCCCACAAGTTCGCTGGGGGTATATTCCAAAAAACGTTTTCTCATTGTTCTGTCCTTATATAACAATAATTTGAGGCTTTTCAAAATCTGAGACTTTGAAAAGCCTCATTTATTCGCATAGGCGGGGATCTTTTGCTCATCCCCGTCTTTATAACCATATATCCAGGTTCCCGCAAAAGCAAGAACCGCGGTTCCCAGCGCGCCGATAACCCAGTACACAAAGGTATCGGTAAAATACAAGGGGATAGATCCAAGGGGCGATAAGCCTAAAGACAAAGCCGAAACATGGAAGATGCCGTAAAACATACCCCCGATGCCGCTGGCAGCGCAGGAAACAATCAGGGGTTTCTTTAAGGGCAGGCAAACTCCGTACATGGCCGGTTCGGTAAGGCCTATTCCCGTAACAATGGCGCCGGTGGCGGCTACGGATTTAAACTTCAAATTCTTGGTCTTGAAAAACACCGCCAGGGCGGCGGGAGCAAGGCCGCAATGGGCAATAGACATAAGGGGCATGATGTAATCAACGCCGATCTTACCGATGGAATCAAGCATCAGGGGAACAAAGGTTAGATGGCAGCCCGAAAGGACGATCAGCGGATAGAGACCGCCGAAGAGCAAGCTGGCCGGAACGGACGCAATCCCGTAAAGCCACTGGTAGCCCCGGGAGATGATCTCGCTGGCCCACTGGGAGAAGGGGCCTACCAAAGCAAGGACAATGGGACCGAGGATCAACAGCTCAAAAAACGGTACCAGTACGGTTCCCAAAGAGGGATGAATAAATTTGACCAAGAGCTTTTCAAACTTAGAAAGCAGATACACGGTAAGCAGGGGCGGGATTACCGCGGAAGAATAGCTTAAAAGGCGGACGGGAATAAAACCGAAAAGCGTAATCTGATCCAATCCTCCTGAGGCCAAGGCCATCCAGG
>JAITRD010000104.1 GCA_031288575.1 Treponema sp.
ACAGTCCCGCCGTTACTGTCAAGGCAGCGCTTAATCACCTGGGGCAGATCCGCCGGGGGTATTCCCAATTCCTTAAGGGTAAGGGGCATCCCGATGGATTTGACCCAGCCGCGGAAACGCCTGAGCCCGTCATCGGCGACAGCCTTGGGGTTTTCCGCGTCCGGTTCCGTCCCGAATACCTTAACCCCGAACTGGGCGACCCGGGCAACCTGGGCGGCACTGCCCCGGTCGGCAATGTACTGGAGCCAGGCGGGCATAATCGCCGCGAGCCCCGCGCCGTGGGCGGTATCATAGTAGCCGGAAAGCTGGGCTTCGAGGCCGTGTTCGCCCCCCCGGTCCCCGGAACGGCCGATGCCGGTAATATCGTTATGGCTGAAGGAACCGGCCAGCATCAGTTCCGCCCGGGCTTCGTAGTCCCGGGGACTGGTCACCGCAATGGGAGCGTATCTCACGACCGTCCGCATGACCCCTTCGCAAAATTCATCCCCCCAAACGGCTTGAGGAATTGATAAAATAACGGCTTGCCGTATGGGCCAGAATATCCGCCGAACCTGCCCCGGTCTGGTAGGGAGAAACCGAATAGGTTAATTCCGGGTTCATGATGGCAAATACCGGCCGGCAGGGCTCCCACATAAAACCCCGTTTCAGGCCGCTTTCGAGATCGTCCACCAGAACGCTGGACCGGCTGGTTTCGCTCCCCGCGGCGGCAATAGTGTGGATGGTTCCCACCGGGGCCATTTTTAAAGCCGGGACGCCGTTGTAAAATTTCCAGTATTCCCCGTCATTGGCAAGGGCCAGGGCAATAGCTTTGGCCGTATCGATGGCGCTGCCGCCGCCCACTCCCAGGAAAAAATTTATCCTTTCCTCCCGGGCAAGTTTAATGCCCCTTTCCACCAGGGACCGGCGGGGATTAGGCTGTATGCCCCCAAATTCAACAAAGGGAATCCCCCCTTCATTCAGGGATTTAACTACCCGGTCATAAAGGCCGGCCTTTTTAATAGAACCGCCCCCGTAAACCAGCATAACCCTGTCGCCGCCGTGTTTGCGGATCATTCCCGCCGCTTCGGTTTCGGTATTTTTACCAAAAAGGATATCCGTATACATCTGTATCGAAAAGCCGGTAAAATTTTTCATTGCCCTAACTCCTCCGGAAAATAAAAACTGTCTTAGCATAATGAATGAAGTTACCTTTATGTCAATAGCAGGTAAAAACCCTTATCCGGAAGTCCCGTTTATTTTGATATTATCGCAAAAAAACACCATAAAATTTTGTTTTCAGTATATAATAAAAGGAGGTATTTCCTTCTGGTTCCGCGGGCTTATATAGGTTATATTTAAAAAAGGAGGGGCATGATGGAAACAGCCGCATTTTTAAACGATTCCGGAATTGCGTTAACCGAAGCAAACAGGCCCAATGAAGCGATTCCCCTGTTCCGTAAAGCCTTGATTATGGAGCCTGAAAATCCCCTCTTATGGCTGAACCTGGGTATCGCCCAGCAGAGGACCGGGAATTATGATGAGGCCCTGAGCAGTTTTCAGTATTCCCTGGGCATTACGGATGAACTGGCCGATCCCTGGGTCTCGATGGGTTTAATATATTACGAATTAGAACAATTTGATATGGCCGAGCAATGCTATCACGAAGCCCTCCTGAGGGATGACGGGGCGCCAAAAACGTGGAATAATCTGGGGGTCCTCTATTTTGTCGAAGGCAGTTATGAGGAAGCCCGGCATTGTTTTGAACAAGCCCTGAGCCTGGCTCCCCTCTTTGGGGAGGCCATGTATAACCTGCGGGACACCTGCCGGGAACTTCAGGATTACCGGGCGGCGGCGGAATTTGAACGGATCCTTTCGGGGATGTCAAACCACCGGGGGTATTCGGTCCATCCCGGCATGATCAGCAACGGATAAGCTCATAGGGCGGTAAAATGAAAATTCTCTACATCGCGGAATTGGTCGGAAAGGCGGGGGTATATGCCTACAAAAAAGGTTTGCCCCTGCTCAAACAGCAAAGGGACATTGACTTTGTTATTACCTGCGCCGACGGCGCTACCGGCGGCAACGGCCTCGGCAGAAACCATGCGGCCTATATCCGCAAGCTGGGGACCCAGGTTATCACCACCGGGGAATGCTGCTTCTATAAAAAGGACCTGGTGGAAAACTTTGAAAAAATTCCCTACGTCTTAAGGCCGGAAAACCTGAACCCCGCCGCGCCGGGGTTTGGTTCCCGGATTTTCAAAGTGGGGGAACATAAAATCGCCGTGGCGGTTTTGCTGGGGCAAAACGGCTTTACCAGGCTCCACGGGGATAATCCCTATTCGGCGCTGCCGGTACTGCTGGAACGGCTCCGCCAGGAAACCCCCTATATTATTGTCGATTTTCATGCCGGGGCAACCGCGGAAAAGCAGACCTTCTTCGCCCTCGCCGCGGGGCACTGTTCAGCGGTCATCGGCTCCCATAACAGGGTCCAAACCGCCGACGCCCGGATCCTTGCCGGGGGCACCGCGGTCATCACCGACGCGGGCCGGACCGGCAGCACCGACTCGGTGGGGGGAAATGACAGGGCCTCCCGGATTCAGGAATATATTTCGGGCATCCCCGAATGGACCCGGGATGCCTGGGATAAATGTGAACTCCAGGGGGTATTCATCAACCTTAACAGCCAGGGAAAAGCCCTGTCCATAGAGCGGATTCGCCAGGCCCTTCCCGACGCGGCGGTGGAGAAAAGGGATATTCCCGAAGCCGTCCCTGAAGGAGCGCCCTGATGACCGGCAGGGTTCACGCCCTATCGGGTAAAACCGTTTTCGTCGAAGGGACGGAAGCCGCCTGCTGCGGCTGCCTAAACCAAGAGTGCCGGAGTTGCAAACAGATTTATCCCGCTGAAAACAGCGAATCCCTTCAGCTTGTCCCGGGGCAGATCGTAGAAACCGGGGTATCCCGCCGGGTTCTCCTTTCCCAGGGATTTACCGGAATAGTTCTCCCGGTTCTCAGCTTTGCCGCCGGTTTCGGGACGGTAAACATGGCAACCGGAAGGGAAAATTTAAGCATCCTGGGAGGATTCCTGGGGCTCCTGTTCACGGGCCTTTGGGTATACCTTTTCCGCAGGCGTTTCCCTCCCAAGGGGACCGTCAGGATCCTCCGGGCCTTAGAAACAGGGACCCCGAACAGCAGGTTGTCTCATTCCGCCGATAGGGTTATATTATATAAGAATGATATCCCGAGATCTTTTTAAAACCCGCCGGGTTTTGCTGGGATCCTGCACAAAGGATATTGGGGAAGGTCCCTTCAGGAGGCCTTCCCGGGACTGCTCGTAGGAGGGTCTCAATTACCGCCGGGCCGTAAGGCCGGTTAAGCGCCCCGGGAAGCTCCCGGATTGAATTCCGGGGAACATATCCGGGCGCAAAGGAGCCTCGCATGAAAGGCGCAAAGGGTTATATGGATCTGGGCACGATTTTTGATGAAATCTTTGAAGCCGCCCAGAATTTCAGTGATGAATTCCACCGGAACTTTAACCAGTTCGGGAGCGGATCCCGGCCCGGCCCGTATCCGGGATTTGGGCAGCGCTGGGCCTTCGATGAAAATACCGACTACTACCCCAATTATTCTTATCCCCCTATGAATGTGTATATGACCTCGGATCGGAGCATGATCTTTGAATTCGCCCTGGCGGGTTTTGATGAAAAGGATATCAGCCTCTCCTTCCAGGGCGATTATATGGTATTTTCCGCAAAACTAGGGACAGAAGAAAAGGCCGAACTTCCCGGGGAAGAAAGGCCGGCGGACGACAATATCCGCTATTTTAAGCGGCGCCTGAAAATGAAGGATATTGAAAAACAAAAATACTACGTGCCCCTGGATAAATACGCCCAGGAAAAGGTAAAGGCGGTCTATAAAAACGGCATCCTTAAAGTAAAAATCCCCCCCAAGGATGAACCGGATCAAAACGACGGCATCA
>JAITRD010000111.1 GCA_031288575.1 Treponema sp.
AGATGCGGACCATGACGATTGCCCCGCCCTTTTCCTTTACCAAGGGCGCGCCCCTCATGCGGATTGACGTGCTGCCCCTGCCCTGGGAGAGGCCCGGGGGAAAAGACACGGCGGGCCCCAGCACGAGGCTTTACGATCTGGAAAAGGACCCCGCCCAGCTTCAGCCCGTCCAGGACAAGGCCGCCGAGGACCGGATGATCCGCCTGATGGTAAAGCTGATGAAGGAAAACGACGCCCCGGCCGAACAGTTTGAGCGGATGGGACTTAGGACTTGACGAAAACTTACCGGCGGTAAGCATAGGACTAAACTTGATCCACAAAATTCTATATAATTTCCGCAAGGGAGGGGAAAATGCCGGGAAAAATGCTTGTAGAGTCCGCCTCCGCTATCTTCGATACGCTCCGGCGGGGAATTCCAAATTTTTTTCCCGGCCTTTCCCCCTCCCTTGCAGACTTACCCAAGAAAAGCGGATCAAATTTAACCTAAAAAGGGGGGGTAACAGCCCTGGGGTAATAAATTTACCGTCTGAATTATGGATCAAGCTTAGAACATAGGAAGGGAGATTTTTTGAGACGCCCAGGAATATTCCATGAAACACCTCAGTCTGCTGATTAAGCCCGCCTCTTCCCTCTGCAATATGCGCTGCCGTTACTGTTTCTATGCCGATGTGGGGGCCCACCGGAGTATGCCCTCCTACGGCTTTATGCAGGCCGAGACTGCCCGAAGGGTGATCGACAATACCCTTAAGGATCTGGACAAGGGGGACGAGATTACCTTTGCCTTTCAGGGCGGAGAGCCAAGCCTGGCGGGCCTCAAATGGTTTGAGGATTTTACCGCCCATGTTTCCCGGGCCCGGGGGGAGGATATTTCGGTTCACTACGCCTTCCAGACCAACGGCCTGGTCCTGGACCGGGAATGGGCCGCCTTTTTTAAAAAGCACGATTTTCTCGTGGGCCTTTCCCTGGACGGCACCAAGGGGCTGCACGATAGGAACCGCCTTGACGCCGAAGGCCGGGGAAGCTGGGAACGGGTGATGGGGGTCAAAGGGCTGCTGGACGAAACCCAGGTGGAGTACAATATCCTCTGCGTGCTTACCAACGAGCTTGCCGGGGAGAGCGAAAAGGTCTGGGGTTTTATCCTCCGGGAAGGGATACGCTACATCCAGTTTATCCCCTGCCTGGAAGGCCTGCCGGACGATGATGCTCCGCCCGGCGGGGCCGGAAACCAGGGCCTGCGGCCTCCCCGGTTTGCCCAATTTTATTCCCGGCTCTTTTCCCTCTGGCTTAAGGAACTGGAGGGGGGACATTATGTCAGCGTAAAACTTTTCGACGACACGGCGAATTATTTTTTTAAGGGGATAGTTTCTTCCTGCGGCATCAACGGCCGCTGCAGTCCCCAGTTTGTGGTGGAAGCCGACGGCGGGGTGTACCCCTGCGATTTTTATGTCCTGGATTCCTACAAGACCGGCAACCTGAGCAGCCAGGGGCCGGAGGAGATATTCAATTCCCCCCTTACCAGGAATTTTCTTGAGGAAGGAAAAACCGGGGAGGCTTCCTCCCGGTTCTGCGGGGAATGTAGGTACCGGGAACCTTGCCGGGGGGGCTGCAAACGGATGCGGAGGGCCATGTACTACCGGGAAGGGAACTTTTGCGGTTACCGGGCCTTCCTGGATAAATGCCTCACGCGGCTGGGGGAAGCCCTGGAAAGGTTTTTTTAAGGGGCCTCAATTCCCGCAATTCCCCCAATTCCCGCGAATGGAGTTTTTCGGTGATTTTTAAGAAGATGAAAGGGCCGCAGATATTTTTATCCTTCCTCAAGGTGGGCCTTGTTGGGTTTGGCGGGGGCAGCGCCCTTATTCCCGTGGTGGAACGGGAGCTGCTGCGGAACCGCGGCGCCCTGGGGGAAGATGATTACCTCAAGCATACGGTGGCCGCGAATATCACCCCCGGGGCCCTTCCGGTAAAGCTGGGAGCCAGTTGCGGCTGGCAGTTGGACGGTGTTGCCGGCAGCCTGGCCGGGGCATGGGCGGTTACGCTTCCCGGAGTCCTTTTTACTCTTGTGATTATGGCCCTGTTCCAGGTCATAGGGGACAGGGCCATCGGATATTTTAACGCCGCGTCGGTGGGCATTTCCGCCTTTATCATTTTTTTGTTGATCGGTTACATAAAAAAGACCCTCCGGGGGGGCCGGCAAAAGCTCCTGATATGCGCCGCCGCCTTTATCCTTACCGGGGGGCATGAGCTGCGATCCCTTTTCGCCCTGCTCTCCGGCTTACCGCCGCAGCCGCCCCTGTTTAATATTTCTACCATCAGCCTGATGGCCCTGTCCTTCTTTGTTATTTTCGCCCTGGGATTTATCCCCTCAAAACCGCTGCTGCCCCTGGTTTTCTTTTTAGGCGGGGCCTATGCCTTTTTTTCGGGAAGCTACAGCAAAAGCACAGGCTGGGATTTTCTTTCTTATATAACGCTGGCCCTGATGGTTTTATGTTCCCTGGCCTTGTTTTTGCTCAGGAAGAAGCCGGCCCGTGCCGGGGCGGGGATCGGGGATTCCTCCCTCAAAAAACAAGTGGTCGTTCTTCTTGTTCTGATGTTTCTGCCAGTCCTGGCCTGTATGGTCCCCGCCGCCCTTATTTTTCCGGCCCGGGATGTTTTTTGGTTTATTTTACGGATCTGTTTTTCTACCCTCAGTTCCTTTGGCGGCGGCGAAGCCTATATTTCCGTGGCCGACGGTTTTTTTGTGCAGCCCGGTTTTATCCCGCCGGACGTTTTTTATACCCGCCTTGTTCCCGTGGCAAACGCCCTTCCGGGGCCCATCCTCATTAAAATTGCCGCGGGCATGGCCTTTGTCTTTGGCTTTTCGGGGGCCTCCCTTCCGGGGGCCTGTCTCATGGCCGCCGCCGCTGTTGCCGCCGCCCTGGGAATATGCGGCGCCCTGGCGGTTTTGACCGCGGTTTTTTATGACCGCCTACGGGATTCACGGTTGGTTGCCGGCCTCACCCGCTATATCCCGCCCATTATCTGCGGCATGCTTCTTTCAACATCCTGCGCCATGCTCTACGAAAGCATGCGGATCATGGAGGCCGGACAGATCCGCCCCTGGGCTTCCCTGGGGGGCATTGCCGGCTGGGTAATTTTACTGTTTATCACCGGCCGGTTTAAGCATTTGCCCGATCCGGTACTGTTGCTGCTTTCCGCCGGTATAAGCCTGGCCCTTATCTAGGCCCGCCGGGCTCCCGCTGCCAAGGGACAGCGCAAAGTGCTGTCAACAAGAACACGCATCAAATTACTCTTGCAACAAATTTATAAATACAATACAGTTTAGTTAAGGAGAAATTATCATGCAGACAATAAATGCGATTTTTGATGGAAACTATTTTAAACCACTTGAACCGATTCCGGTTAAAGGCCAATATGAAGTCCTTATAACTTTTACCAAACCAATTGATACAAAGAGTACAAAACGGCAAAGGATATTAAAATATTTTGGCTCATGGGATGATGAGGATATAAAGACAATAAATGAAATTGTTGAAGAGCGGATAAATTTTTCTATGGGCAGGGATGAAATATGATATTCCTTGATACCAACATCATTTCGTATTATTTTAATGCCAATAATAAAGTGAAAGAAAAAATATTGGAAATAATTGATAA
>JAITRD010000131.1 GCA_031288575.1 Treponema sp.
GCCTGGGGCAGGCTTGCGGTATCCCCGATTTCCCGGGCCCGCCGGGCGCCGTATTCCGGGCTAAGCCATTCCCGGTAATCGGCCTTCATAAAACGGGGATCGGTGATGTGGGCCAGGGCGTCGCTGAAGGCAAGTTTCATAGCCTCCCACTGTTTATGAAAGGTATCCGCCTCTTCCCGCTGGGTAAAGGAAAATTCCTTGAGGATGTTGAGGGCCATAAGGGCACCAATTCCCTGGCCGTTGGGGGGCAGTTCCCAAACATCATAACCCCGGTAATTCACCGAAACCGGCTCAACCCATTCCGCCCGGTAGCCGGCAAAATCATCCCTGGAGAAATAACCGCCGAATTCACGGCTGTCCGCCAGGATACGTTCCGCCAGTTCCCCCCGGTAAAAGGATTCGGCCCGGGTAGCGGCGATGGCCTCCAGGGTATCCCCGTGGTTTTTGAGAACCAAGACATCCCCCGGCCGGGGATTTTTCCCCCCGGGCATAAAAGTTTTCCACCATTCCGCAAAAACCGGATCCGAGCCCTGTACTTTAAACCGTTCCCCCGAACGGGCAAAGGCGCTGGCCAGGTTGGGCGCCAAGGGGTAACCCTCCCGGGCGTAGGTTATGGCGGGGGCCAAAACCTTGGTCAGGGGGAGGCGGCCGAAACGTTCATTCAGCGCGGCCCAGGCCGCGGGCGCGCCGGGAACCATCACCGGCGCCCAGCCAAAGAGGGGCATCTTTTCCGTACCCCGGTAATCCTCCCGGATTTTATCGATGGAAATATGGGAAGGGGCGGTTCCGCTGGCGTTAAGACCGTGGAGCTTGCCGCCGGACCAGACAATGGCAAAGGCGTCGCTCCCGATGCCGTTGGCGGTAGGTTCCACCACCGTAAGGGCGGCGGCGGCGGCGACCGCCGCATCTACCGCGCTGCCCCCCGCCCGCAGCGCCTCAAGGCCCGCGGCGGCGGCCTGGGGGGAAGAGGTCGCAACCATCCCCTCCCGGGCATAAATCGGATAACGGCGGGAAGGATAGGGGGAAAAAACAGGATCAAAACGCATATGCTCCTCCTATGTTTCAGTTTTTTCCGCCAAAGGGCTATTAGCCTCCGGCGGGCCGTAGAGATGACAGGCCACAAAATGACCGCTTTGCCATTCCCGCAATTCGGGTTTTTCCCTTTTGCATATTTCAAAAGACCGGTCGCAGCGGGTATGGAAGGGGCATCCGGCAGGAGGATAGAGGGCGTTGGGAACCTCCCCTTCAAGGACGGAAACCTCATAATCCACATCCCGTACCACCGGGCGGGGAACCGCCGCGAGAAGGGAACGGGTATAGGGGTGCAGGGGCTTTTCAAAAAGGGTCCGGGCATCGGCCAATTCGCACTCACAGCCCAGGTACATCACCATGATCCGGTCGCAAAAATACTTGGCCACCCCCAGATCGTGGGTGATAAAAAGATAGGTACGCCCGTCGCCGCTTAACTCATCCAGGAGCTGCAAAATCTGGGCCTGTACCGACACGTCCAGGGCCGAAAGGGACTCGTCGAGGACCACAAGGCGGGTATTGGTGGCAATAGCCCGGGCGATACACACCCGCTGTTTTTGCCCGCCGCTTAAGGCGTTGGGGAAATAATAATAATGTTCTTCCTGAAGGCCGACCCGGTCCAGGAGGGCCATCACCTTTTTTTTACGTTCCTCAGGAGAAAGCCGGGCGTGTATTTTAAAGGGTTCCTCAATAGCCTTCCCCACGGACTGGCGGGGATCCAGGCTGGCCGACGGGTCCTGAAAGACCATCTGCATTTCACTCCGCAGGCTTCGCATCTCCCAGCCGGTCAATTTGGAAAGGCTGATGCCGGTTTCATAATTGGCGTCCAGCTTGGCCTGGTATTCCGGGTCCAAAGCCCGGGGCGACAGGGCGGGATTGATGTTTTTCCCCCGGAAGGAAAAGGCCTTTTCCCGCAGGGCCTCCGCCTCCTCCGCGTATTGCCGGGCCGAAGCGCGGAAAACCTCGGCCTTTTGCCGGGGAAAGCCGGGCAGATCACGACCGGCCTTTTCCCGTTTTTCCGCCCGCGCCTCAAGCCGCGCGGCGGCGGAAAAAAGTTTGTGGGCCCTGCGGACGGCTTGGCAGGCCCTTAAAAAAAGCCGCTGGATCTCCGGGAGGTTTTCGCTGAGGATGAGGGAACCGACGGTTTTACTACCCTCCCGCAAAGCGCGGTGGTTCAATTTGCGGGCCCGCTCGTAAATTTCCGGGGGGCCCTTCGCGGCGGCAAGGAGCCGGTCATTGTAAACCTTCGCGGTCCTTTGCAGGGCCAAAAGGCCTTTAATTTCCCTTTTCAGATAAGCCGGGCACAACTCAATCAGGGAACGGCCGTAATAAAGGCAATCGCCGCCGCTGGGGGGATATAGCTGGAGCATTACCCGGCCCAGGGTTGATTTACCGCAGCCGCTTTCGCCGACCACCCCGAATTTTTCACCCTCGTATAACACAAAGTTGATATCGTTCAGGGCCCGCAAGCGAAGGCGGCGCCGGATGTGGAAATACTTCTTTACCCGCCGCAGCTGCATCACCGGCTGTTTTTCCTTCATCGTCCCCCTCCTTCCAAAAAACAGGAAACATAATGTCCCGGCCCGCCGCAGGGAAACTCCCCGGGAACGGCCTTGCGGCAGCGGTCCATGGCGTGCTGGCAGCGGGGGTGGAAACGGCAGCCCGGTATGTCCTCGGTGATATTGGGCAGGATCCCGGGGATGGCGCGGATCACCGCGGCATCGTCGTCAATGTTGGGAACGCAGGAAAGGAGGCCCCGGGTATAGGGGTGGCGGGGGTTTTGGAAAAGTTCCTGCACCGGGCCTTCCTCCACCTTGTACCCGGCGTATAACACCACCACCCGGTCGGCAATTTCGGCGACCACCCCCAGGTCGTGGGTGATAAAGAGGATCCCCGCGTCCATGTTTTTTTTCAAGCGGCTGAGTAATACCAGTACCTGCTTTTGAATGGTAACGTCCAGGGCGGTAGTAGGTTCGTCGGCGATAAAAAGTTCCGGCTGTACCGCCAGTACCATGGCGATCATGACCCGCTGGCGCAGCCCCCCGGACATTTGAAAGGGGAACTGGCGCATCCGCTCATCGGGATTGGAAATCCCCACCGTTTCAAGACATTCCCGGGCATACTGGAACGCCGCCGCCTTATCCATGCCCCGGTGGAGCAGCAAGCCCTCGGTGAGCTGCCTGCCGACGGTGAGCAGGGGGTTCAGGGCGGTCATGGGTTCCTGGAAGACCATCCCCATCTTTTTGCCCCGCAGGCTGCCCCGATCCCGGCGGGAAAGAGCGGTTAGTTCCTGCCCGTTCAGACGGATGCTGCCCCCGGTTACCCTTCCGTTACGGGGCAGCAGATCCATCACCGCAAGGGTGGTCACGCTTTTTCCGCAGCCGCTTTCACCTACCATACAAACCGTTTCCCGCTTTCCGACATGGAAACTGAGTTTATGCAATACGGTATATTCCTGTTTGCCCACCCGGAATACGGTTTGCAGATCCTTTATTTGCAAAAGCGCTTCGTCCATTAAGACAACCGTCCTTTTTAAAACCAGTCTTTTTAAAACCAGGGACCCTGCTGCCGGAAGGATCGGGAAAACAAATCCGGATCCTTCCGGCAGCAGAAGAGGTTCCTACTTCACGGTAAAGTCACACACGTAGAAGGTTCCCCCGGCGTCACGGTTAATATTCGCGTATTTGTTGTTATAACAAAACACGTTACTGGCGTGGTAGAGGGGAATGGTGTAGACCTGTTTCATCATAAGCTCATCGGCCAGGCGCAGGTTTTTGATACGCTCCGCCTCAACGGAGGTCATCTTGCTGGCCATAATCAGGGCGTCCAGTTCGGGGGAATCAATAAAGAATCGCTTGGAGCTGTTGGTGCTATGCCAGTTCGGCTCAAAAAGCTCGCTCCCGTCCCGGGTAACGTTGGACCAGCCCCCCAGGGTAATGTCGAAACGGTTTTTTACCTGGGATTCGGTAAGCCAGGCGCTCCATTCTATGGCCTCTATTTTAATATTGTTAAAACCCGCGGCTTTGAGGTTTGCCTGGATATATTCCCCGATAGGGGTATATGTCGGCGTGGTGGGAACCAGGAAGAGGATCTCCTCGTTTGTCCAGCCGTTATCGGTGATTATTTTTCTGGCCCCCTCGGGATCATAGGTATACCCGGCGGAAGCTTTGGGATCGTAGCCGTAGACCTGGGGCCCCATGACGCTGTGGGCCGCAACGCCGTAGCCTTCAACGATGTAATCCACAAAATCCTGACGGTCTATGGCCTTTGCCAGGGCAATACGGAAGTTGAGGTTGGCCATGACGGGGTTTACCCAGGAGTTCGGGCGGGTGGCAAAATAGGTCATCCGGGCGCTTTCCGAGGTTCCGACGGTAACGTTGGGCATGCGCCTGACCCTGCCGATGCTGGGAACCGCCAAATCGGCCAGGAAATCCGCCTCCCCGGTTTCCATCCGGGAAAGGGCGGTGGATTCTTCGGTGATAATGGTCATGGTTACATCCTTTATCACCGGCTTTTTGCCGTGATAATCATCGTTGCGGGTAAGGACCGCGTTGGAACCGGAAACGGAACTGACGAATTTATAGGGGCCGGTACCGACGGGATTTACCATAAGGTCCTGTTTTTTTTGCGCCGTGGGAGAAACAATGGCGGCGTTGGTATGGGCCAGTTTCGCGGTCAACACGCCGTCGGGGTAGGTCAGGTGGAGTTTGAGATTGTAGTCGTTCACAATCTCCACTTCGGCTATAGAAGAAGCGATGGATGCCCGGGAGGAACCAAATTTTGGGTCCTTGATAAGCTCGATGGTGTATTTGACCGCCTCGGCGTTAAAGGGGGTACCGTCGTGAAACTTAATGCCCTCCCGCAATTTGATACTGGCCGTAAGGCCGTCGGCGGAAAAAACCGGCAGACTTTCCGCCAGGAGGCAGGTATATTCGGTGGTTGCCGGGGGCAAGCGGTACAGGGTCTCGTAGATCTGGGCGTTCACATAGGTGGACGCGGCATCGTTGGTCCGCAGGGGATCAAAACCGGTAAAGGCCGCAACAAGAACAATGTCGAACATTTCGTCCGCCGCCGAGGAAGCCCGGGTTCCCCCGCTTCCGGAAGAGGCTCCTTGCCCGCCGCCGAAGGCCAGGGGGGCAAGCAAAGCCGCCGCAATAAAAAGTACCAGCAATTTTTTCATAGATTCTCCTCCATTATATATTTCCTATGACTTAGGCCACGGGGCTTAAGCCCTATAACCTGGTCACCGGGATATCAGTAAAAAACTAATCCTTCAGGCTGGGGTCCAGGATGTCCCGCAGTTTATCCCCCAGGATATTAAAACAGATCACCGTAATGGTAACGGCGATCCCCGGCAGAATAATCAGGCTCGGGCGTTCCCACATATAGGTTTTTGCCGAAGCGATAAGACCGCCCCATTCCGGCGTCGGGGGAGGGACCCCTAAGCCAAGATAACTCAAGGTGGCGATACTGATGATGGAGGTCGCCATCCGCATGGTGGCCACCACGATGATCACCGGCAGGCAGTTGTGCAATATATGCCCAAAGATGATACGGGTTCCCCCGGCGCCCAGGGAACGGACCGCCAGGATATAATCCTCTTCTTTGATCTGCAGCACCTTGCCCCGGGTCATACGGGCAAAGTTGGGGATGGACCAGATGCTGATGGCAAGCATGGTATTCGACAGGCTTACCCCCAGCATGGCCACGATGAGAATGGCGAGAAGGATATTGGGAAAGGTGAAAAACAGATCCATCAGCCGCATGATCACATTATCAAGCCGCCGGTAATAACCGGCGAGGAGCCCCAGGATCACCCCCAGGGTAAGGCCCAGAAGGGTAGAAAAAAATCCCACCGCCAGGGAAACACGGCCCCCCCAGAGCAGCCGGGACAAAACATCCCGGCCAAGATAATCGGTCCCGAAATAATGGCCCGGCACATAGGCCGCCGCGTCTTCGCTGTTTTTTCCCAGGAGGGCCCAAGCCCCCGGCGCGAGGCGGATCCGCACGTCCGCCGCTTCGGGGGTAAAGGGGGCTATTTGGGGGGAAAGGAGGACCAGAATTATCTCGGCCAGGAGGACCACAAAACAAACCAGGGCAAGTTTATTTTTTACCAGCTTTTCCAGGGCGGTTTTTACCGGGCCCTTCCGCCGGGAAGGCGGGAACTCCGCCGATTCGCTTTTCATGACCATGCCTACTTATATTTGATACGGGGATCGATGACACAATAGATTATGTCAACGACAAGATTAACCAGGATAAACATGGCGGCGATAAGCAGCACCGTGGATTGCACCACCGGGTAATTCCGTTTATTGATCGCGTCCACCAGATAACTGCCGATGCCGTTTACCACAAAAACCTGCTCGGTTACGATGGCGCCGCTGAGCAAAAGGCCGAAACTGGTTCCAAACTGGGTAACCAGGGGGATGAGGGCGTTGCGCAGGGCATGGATGACAATAACCGTGCCGGCCCTGAGCCCCTTGGAATTGGCCGTGCGGATATAATCCGATTGGAGCACCTCCAGCATGGCGCTCCGTCCCAGGCGGGTGAAATTCGCCACCGTGGCTGTACTGAGGGCAACGGCGGGCATAATGACCTGGGAGAACCCCCGGGGGGTCCAGAAAAAATCCGTCATGCCGCCGCTGGGGAGCCAGCGCAGGATAACGGAAAAAAGCAGGATCAGCAGGGTCCCAAGCCAAAAATTCGGGATGGACACCCCCACCAGGGACAGGGTGGTAAGGACGCTGTCAACCGGGGTATCCCGTTTCAGGGCGGTGATGATCCCCGCGGGGAGCCCTATCAGGATGGCGATAATGATGCTCACCGCGGCTAAATTCAAAGTATAGGGCAGGCGTACCGCCAATTCGTAGGCTATGGGCTGGCGGGAGGTAAAGGAAACCCCCAGATTGAGGGTGAGGAGGTTTTTCAGATAGATGCCGTATTGGGTCAGGAAGGGTTTATCCAGCCCCAGGGCAATGCGCACATGGGCGATGTCTTCCTCGGTGGCGCTGGCCCCCGCCACCATGGCGGCGGGATCCCCCGGCGCGAGAAAAAGGCTGGCAAATACGATAAAGGACATCCCCAATAACAGGAGCAGCATCAAAGCAATACGTTTACCGATATACAGGGCCATTTAGCTATCCTTCCTACAAGCCGGAAATGTTTCTATAAAAAGTATCGAATGACGGCAATTTATACGCAAAGAAAAGCTGTGTCAATAGAAATAAGAATTTTTTTAACTATTTGACCAGGGACAGGAAAAATGCCGGGTCCGGGCGGCGCCCAGGAGGCCCGGCGTCTTTCAGGGTATGGGCCAGCCGGCAGACCAGCTTCCGGTTCGACTCCTCCGCGCCGATGGGCAAGATCCTTTCAACCGGCGGTACAGCGGCTGCCGGTGAACCGAAGGTTCACCGGCAGCGAAATTGCGGTATCATCCATGCATATAGTCCCGCCAGTCCCCGGAAGGGATAATTTCCGCGGGGTTTTCCCCGGTTTCCAGATCCTTCCGGGCATACCAGTACACATAGGCAAAAGCCGCCCTTCCCTCCGGCAGAAGCTCTACCGGCGTAATCCGGCGTTCGTATTCGTTATCCCCGGATGCGCCGAAATAATTTTCAAGTTCGTCGCTGGTGATAAGGAGCCGGGAAAAATCCTTCAGTTCCAGGAATTCCCCCTTCACCCACCCCTCGCCGGGGATCAAAGCGGGATAGCCCTTGCGG
>JAITRD010000141.1 GCA_031288575.1 Treponema sp.
AAACTCGATGAGGGGGTCTACCATTCGGTGCTTTCCCGGATGGAACGGCAGTTGGAAAACGCCCGGGAGTGGCGGGACGTGGTGAATACCTACTTCCGGCGCAAAACCGGCATAGCCGATAAAAAAGGCAGGAAAATTTACCCCTAAGGCAAGGAACTTGTTCCGGTCCGGGCCGAAGCTTACCCCCCCTGCTTGTGTTTTTCCGCCGCCGCGCCGGCCCGGAGCTTTTTAAGCTCAAAAAAGATCATCGTTCCGGTAAGGAGGAAGGAGAAACCATCCGCCACCGGGGCGGAATACACCAGGCCTTGCAGCCCCCATAAACGGCCGAAGATGATCAGGCAGGGGATGAGTACAATAAATTGCCGGAGCATGGACAGCAGGATGGATATTTTAGGCCGACCGGTTACCACAAAAACATTGGAAGATACAATTTGAAAACCGTTCAAAGGCAGCATGGACATCACGATCCGCATCGCCCAGGGGGCAAATTCGAGCAGGACGGGGCTTCCCTCGGGGGCAAAAAGCCCCACCAATTGCCTGGGGAAAAGCTGGGCCGCCGTAAATCCCAGGATACAGATACTCGTAGCGGCGATAACCGCCTTAAGGTATGCGCTTAACACCCGGCCAAAGCGTTTTGCCCCGTAGTTATACCCCAGAATGGGCTGGGCGCCCTGGTTGATTCCGAAGACCGGCATCAGGATCATCATAGAAACGGACATGATGATATTCATCCCCGAAAGAGCGATATCCCCGCCGTTAGCCACCCCCAGGCTTTCCGCGCCGTACCAGCCGATGCTGGTATTGTAGAGGAGCTGCACCCCGGACATGACAAACTGAAGCAGAAATTGGGCCGAGCCGAAGGCCATGATTTGAAACATAATATCCGGGGAAAACTTGAAGCCCCGGATTCTCAGGCGGATCACCGCTTTTTTCCCGATATTAAAGGAAAGGATCCAGACTGCCGAGGCTAATTGGGAAATAATAGTCGCCCAGGCCGCCCCTTCAACCCCCCAGTGGAACAGAAAAATAAAGAGGGGATCCAGGATCATGTTCATACCCGCTCCTATGAACATGCTGATCATGGTAATCGTGGGGAAACCCTGGGCCCGGGTACAATGGGAAAAACCGAACCCCACCATGCCGAAGACCTGGCCCAGGAGAATTATCCGGTAATAGCTGCGGGCATAGTCCAGGGCGGCGCTCCCTTTCTGGGCGCCCAGTATCGAAAGAAGGGGATCGATAAAGATTAACCCTGCCCCCATAATGCAAATCCCAAAAAACACCAAAAAACGCAAACAGTGGTTCAAGGCATTTTCCGCTTCCTCCCGCCGCCCCTGGCCCAGGCGCATGGAGATCATATTCGCGGAGCCTACTCCGAAAAGCATGGCAAAAGCCATGGATATGGTCATCAGGGGCATAACCAGGGCGAGCCCCCCAAGGGCCGTTTCATTAACTCCCCGGCCGACAAAGATCCTGTCCACGACATTGTAAAGGGCGTTTACCACCATCCCGGTAATGGCCGGCAGGGAGAACCGCAAAAGCAGCCTGCCCACCCGCTCCGTGCCCAGCCGCTCCGCGGCGTCCCCCGGGGTTAAAGCCCGGGCTGGTTTTGGAATTTCTGTTTTTGTATCAGCCATATCGTATTACCATACCACTAAACAAAACTTTATTAATAGGAGATTTTCTCCGATTTTATTAAATCTCAAAGAAATTTGCCTAAAATCAATAAAAATCTATTACCATAAACCTCATTGTCATGCTAGAATATGAGGGGAACAATTTAAAGGAGTAGCCTTATGAAACGATTTTTGCTTGTCTTTTTCGTGTTTGGTTTAGCGGGAGCCTTGTTTGCCCAGGTTCAATTGCCGGAACATCGTTTTGCATCGGGTAATTGGAGCTTAGTCGGAAATAGGCTCTACCAAAATGATGTAAGGGCCCCCCTTGCTAAGGTAAACATCCGGGCGCCCCAAAACGGTCCTATGCTTTACGAATTTAACGCTCGTTATGAATCGGGAGCAGAAGATGGCCACGGCGGGTTTGGACTGCATATTTTCGCGGATAGCGCATATGACAGCGCGTCCTGGGGAAGCGGCAAGTCCTATCTTTTATGGCTTAATTACGATGAAAAACCTTTGACCCGGGATATCCCCCAGGGTTTAAGCGCCCAGATTTATCGTAGTTATACCAATTCCCGGATGGAACTGGTGGAAAGCGTGGATCTTAATCAGTATGCCCAATATTTAACGGCGGAAAATCTTACTTCTTCCGTACCCTTTAAAATTTGGGTAAACGGTAATACCGGAGAAGTCCGGGTATATGATCCTACCGATTCCGCTTTAGCCGATTATTATTATTTTTATGTGGATAAAGGGGATATTCCCCTCCAGGGGAATTGGGTCGCCCTGAGGACTAACGGGATTAAGTTATCCTTTGCCCTGGGATTGCTGTAAAGGTTCGGTTCTCAATAACCCTGCCGGTTTTAAAAAAGATTTTTGTATACTTATAGAAGGAGGAAACGCCATGTCCGATTCGGACGACGGGGGCAATAGTATCCCCGATGACCCTAGGTCAAAAAAAATAAACCCCTGGCGTTTCCCGGGAAAAACGGAAAGGGGCCTGGCAAAAAGGACGGCGGAAGTCTAAGGCCAGGCCGGCTTTTTCGGTTTCTTCTATGGGGAAGTCCCCGGGGAAAACGCCTTTGAAAACCCGAGCGGTTTTTAAAGGCGTTACCTTACCACCCAGAGGAGAAATCGTTATGATCACTATTCAAACCCAAGGCGAAAAGGGGCTTATCCCGGCTGAGGGAGTAAGCAAAAATTGCTGGATAGACGCCCGGAATGTCAGCAAGGAAGATTTGTACCGGCTGGAACATGAATTCGGTATTGCCGGAGAGCTGCTTACCGACATTATGGATGCTGACGAACAGGCCCGTATTGAAAAAGAAGACGAGTATACCGCCCTTATTGTCCGGGTCCCGGTCTACGACGGGGAAACCGAGGTATCCTTTTTTACCCTGCCCCTGGGGATTGTCCTTTTTTCCGATAAAATTGTTACCATCTGCCAGCGTTCCAGCGAATCCCTGGAGGACCTGGCGAAAAACCGTATCCGGGGTTTTAGCATCCGCAATAAAAGCACCTTTGTCTTAAATCTCCTGGGCCGGGCGGCCTTCACCTTCCTTAAATCCCTCAAGGAACTCAACAAACGGACCAATATCATCAAAGAGGAATTGCAAAGGTCCATCAAAAACAACGAACTCATCCAGCTCCTTTCCATTCAAAAATCCCTGGTGTATTTTACTACCAGCATCACCACCAATGAACTTCTCCTGGAAAAACTTCAAAAATCCTCCCTCATCCGTTTTAAGGAGGATGAAAGGGAGCTTTTGGAGGACGTGGTAACCGAAAACAAACAGGCCATTGAAATGGCGAATATCTATTCTTCAATTTTAACGGGAACCATGGACGCTTTTGCCAGCGTTATCTCTAACAATCTCAATATTGTGATGAAACGGCTTACCATCGTTTCCATCGTCCTGATGATCCCCACCCTGATTTACAGTTTCTTTGGCATGAACGTGCGGCTTCCCTTTGAAGGCACGCCCCTGGCAAGCTGGGGAATCGTCATCGTAAGCCTTTTGGCTTCCGCTATGGGGGCCATCCTCCTTAACCGGGAACGTAAACCCAGAAAAGCGACCTGATGCCCTCTGTCGGGGGCCCTGCCGGCGTGAGCCTTTTCGGGTCTCTTTCCGGCCGGGATGCTCCTGAATACTCAGAGGCAGGAGCCGGGCTGGCGGCCTCATTTGACCATTTTTTGAATTTGGAAATGCTGAAGGCTTTTTCTTCCTGTTCAAAGTTAAAAATAATCGGCATAATGACAATATGATTGATATACGAAGCGATACGGTTACAAAACCCACCGAGGCGATGCGGAAAGCCATGGCCTCCGCGGAGGTTGGGGATGATGTTTATGGGGATGATCCGACGATCAATGAACTTGAGGCCCTGGGCGCGGAAATGCTGGGCAAAGAAGGGGCGGTTTTTGTGCCTTCCGGTACCTTTGGAAACCAGCTTGCCCTTTTTACCTGGTGCAAGCGGGGCACGGAGGTAATCCTGGGGGAGGAATGCCATATTATCCAGCATGAAGCCGGGGCTGCCTCGGTGATTGCCGGGGTGCAGATCCGGCCCGTTGCCGCCCCCGACGGGACGATTCCGGCGGAGGCTGTCCGGCAAAGGCTGCGGAAGGCGGAGCTTCATACCCCGGCGACTTCCCTTATCTGCCTGGAAAATGCCCATTCCCTCGGCCGGGTCGTATCCCTGGAAGCCATGGACGAAGTGCGGAAACTGGCGGATAAGTGGGGCCTCCCGGTCCACCTGGACGGGGCCCGGATTTTTAACGCCGCCGCGGCCCTGGGGGTAAAGGCCGGGGACATTGCCGCCCGGGCCGATTCGGTAATGTTCTGCCTGTCCAAGGGACTCTGCGCTCCCGTGGGTTCCCTTCTTGCGGGTCCCAAGGATTTTACGGAAGAAGCCCGGATGAAGCGGAAAATCATGGGGGGCGCGATGCGCCAAGCGGGCATCCTCGCCGCGGCGGGGATCATCGCCCTTAAGGAGCATACCCGGCGCCTGGGGGAGGATCATGAACGGGCAAAACGCCTGGCCCGGTCCTTGGCGGATATTCCCGGCATTGCCGTCAATCCGCAAGAGACGGATATCAATATGGTTTTCTTTTCCTTCCCCCCGGCCCAAAACGCCCAAACCGCGGCAAGGATCATGGAAGTTTTTGCCCAAAAACAGATTCTTATTAATGCCCCCGAAATGGGGCTTTTCCGGTTTGTTACCCATTATTGGATAGGCGAAGCGGAACTTGAGGCCATTTTGGCGGCTTCCCGGGAGGCTTTCCGAAAATGAATGTCTACGAAACCAGGCGGGAAAAAATTTACGATTGGATGGCCCGGGAAAATATCAGCCTCGTCATGTTTGAGGATACCGAAGATCGCCGGGACACTTCTATACGGTGGATGACCGGGCATCCCGGGGATGCCCTGCTGTTCCTGTCGGTAGATAAACAGGCCCTGCTCGTGCCCTGGGACATTAATATGGCTAAAATTTTTGCCGCTGTGGACGCGATTATCCCCTACGCCGATTTTGACCGGCATTCTATCAGCGCTTTGAAGGCCGGGGCGAACTACTTTAAAACCCCCTTTGGTTCCAAGGTTGAAATTCCCCCGGTAACCCCCTATCCCATTTTTCTGCAATACGTGGAGGCCCTTACCGATTTTGACATACTATGCCGGAGCGGCGGGATCCGGGCGGAAGTTGAAAAACTGCGGACCATTAAGGATGAGGAAGAACTGAGGATATACCAGGAGCTTTCGGTCATAACCAACACGGTCATTGAACTGCTGGAAAAAAATGTCCGGGAGGGGAATCTAAAAACCGAAGCGGATCTTGCCCTTTTTATTGAGGCGGAGGGCCGTAAACGGGGATGCGAAGGCACGGGCTTTGAGACCCTGGCAGCCGGTCCGGGCCGCAGTTTTGGGATTCACGCCTTTCCCGCCTATACCGCGGGAGATTTTGCCACCCCCGGGCTTTCCATACTGGACTTCGGCCTTAAATACGCGGGATATACCAGCGACGTAACCCTTACCTTTGTGCGGGAACCCTTGTCCCGGTCCCAGGAAAAACTGCTCTCCCTCACGGAAAAGGCCTATAAACTTGCCCTTTCCCTCATGAAAAACGGCGCCGTCGCCCGGGATATCGCCCAGGCGGTGGACGTTTTTTTTGATCAATCCAAAAAACGGATGCCCCACGGCCTTGGCCACGGCATAGGCCTTGAAGCCCACGAGGCCCCGGCCCTGCGGAACCGGGCGGACAATGCCTGGGTCCTTCAGCCGGGGATGATCGTTACCCTGGAGCCGGGGCTCTACGACCCTGTTCACGGCGGCTGCCGTTTGGAAAATGACATCCTTATCACCGAAACCGGAATCACCGTACTGACCAACGCGAAAATAATCCGGCTCTAGCTTTAAAGCCCTCCCCCAGGGCAAGGGCCTTATTATCTCCGGCGGCCGCGGGCGATGAGGATGAGCCGTAAAAAGCTCATCAGGGCGGTCAGGGCGGAAGCTACATAGGTGAGGGCCGCGGCGGTGAGTACCTTTTTTACCCCCCGGAGTTCCTCTTCGCTGAGGATCCTGTTGGCCCGCAGGAGGCTTATGGCCCGGGCGGAGGCGTTGAATTCCACCGGCAGGGTGATCACATAAAAAAGCACCGCCCCGCCGAAAAGAAAAATTCCCAGGTTAAGCAGCAGGGGAAAGGAAAAAAAGATCCCCGCCACCGCCAGCCAGGGTCCCAGGGAGGAACCGACATTCGCTACCGGAACCAGGGTACTCCGCAGGATGAGGGGGCCGTAGGAAAGGGCGTGCTGAATGGCGTGGCCCGTTTCGTGGGCGGCAATCCCGACGGCGGCGATGGAGCTTTGCCGGTATACCGGTTGAGAAAGGCGCAGCACCCTGGCGCCGGGATCGTAGTGGTCGGTTAAGGACCCTCCCACAGGCTCTATGGCAACATGGGCAATGTGATTGGCCCGCATCAAGACGGCCGCGGTCTCTTGGCCGGTGATATGCCGGGAACTGGGTATGCGGGAATATTTTGCAAAGGTGGACTTTACCAGGATCTGAGCCCAGAGGGAGAGGATCAGGGTGGGGACTACCAAAACGAGATAATAAACATCAAAATACATAGGCCTTTCTCCTTAACCGCTGCCGAGACAAGCCGCATTTATTTCGGCCAGTCCTCGGGATAGAGGATAACCAAAGCGGGGCCGTTTTGCAGGGCCCGGATCATGGTTTGCTGAATATCGCCGGGGGTAACGGCATCGTATAAAGCGGGACGCTGATCCAGCCGGGAGAGGGGGGCGTCCAATAAAACCGCGGAATTGGCATAGCTTTGGGCGATATAGGCATTATTCAGCACAGAATCTTCCCAGGATTTTCTCAAAGCCTCCCGGGCCTTGGCAAAGGCATCGGCATCTACCGCGCCGGCGGCAAGATCCGTAAAAAGGCTTTGCACAGCGCCGCTTAGTTCGGCGGCCCGTTTGGGGTCGCAGGCAAAATAAACCCCCAGGTTAAGCTCCCCGGCGGGGATGGGGTTTGCCGAAACGCCCACCGAAATTGAATAGACCCCGCCCAGCTTTTCCCGGATTTCCTTGGTTAAAAGGATATCCAGGTATTCGTTTAACACCTGGGCCTCGGCGCCGGCGGCTTCGGAATAGGGGGCCGGGGCATACCAGCCCTGGAACACCAGGCTCCGTTCATCCTTTCCTTTAAAAACCCGGTTTTCGCTTTTGCCGGGACGGATAATTCCCGGGTCTGTCCAGGCGTTCCAGGGAGTCCCCGGCGGCACCGATGCCAGATAGGTTTCCACGTAGTTTCGGAGGGTCTCCGCATCGAGGTTTCCGGTAAACACAAAGGTATAATCCCCGGGATTCAGGGATTTCCGGGCAAAATTCATGACCATATTCAAGTCTACCTTGGCAAGATCCCCCAACTCCAGGGGTTTAAAATGGAAATGATTGCCGTATATGATCCGGTTTACCTCGTCGCTAAATACCGTTTCCGGGTCTTCTCCCCGCTGGGCCAGGGCAGTCCGGTACTGATCCATCATGGCCTCCACCGCCTCTGGGTCAATCCGGGGTTCGGTAAAACTCAAATACAGCATTTCAAAAAGGGTTTTAAGGTCCCCGGCGGTGGCGGAACCCTGGAAGCCCCGGTAATAACTTGAGGCCCAAAAAGAAAAGGCTACCTGCTTGTCGGCAAGTTTTTGCACCAGTTCCGTCCGGGAGTAGGGGCCGAGCCCGGAAGCCTCAAGGATTTCCGCCGCCAGGCTTGCGGAGACATCCTCCGCCTCCGGCACGCCGGAGGAACCCCCCCGGGCCAGGGCATAGAGGACGATCTCGTTGTTCCGGTTCCGGGTTTCCTTGAGAATGACCCGGGCGCCGTTCCCCAGTTCCCAGATAAGGGCCCCGGTGGCGGGATCCCGGGATTCGGAACGGATGAACCCCGGGGCGGGATCCTCGCCGATAAGCTCCTCGCTTAAAGCCCGCGCTTCCGGGGGGGCTATTTTCTCCCGGCGGCTTTCTTTTACCAGTTCCTGAATCCGTTCAGCACTCATTAAGGAGGCGGCCTCCGTTTCGGGGCCCATGAGAAACACCCGCAGGTCATTGGGGGTAAAATAATCCCGGACTGCCGCCAGGATATCCCTGGCCCCGACGGCGGGAAGCAGGGCCTTAACCGCCTCCAATTCCCAGGCGATATCCGCCACATTCTGGCCGCTCACAAAATGACCGGTAAAACTCTGCACATAGGCATTGGATTCCTGCCGGTCCCGTTCGGAGGCCATCCGCTCCAAGTCCGAAACCAGGGACCGCTTGGCCCGGTTTATTTCGGTCTCGGTAAAACCGTAGCGGGCCATGGATTCCTTTGTCCGCAGAAGCTCCCGGAAGCTGGCCTCGGCGCTCCCGGTTTTGGCCTGGGCCACCAGGACATAATACCGGGAAGACTTCCCGTAACGCAGATGCCCCGCCCCGGCCCCTACATAGGGGGTTTCCGGCTTGGAAGCGGCTTCGTCAAAACGGAGGGAAAGCATCCGGTCGATCAGGTTGTCTATGACCCCCTGCCGGTAGGAAGCTAAATCCCCCCTTAGGGCCTGGGGGCTCCGCTTGTAGTACATATCTATCCGGGTATAGGTCAGTTCAGGGTCGGTATAGACCTCCGCCCGGAAGCGGTTTTTTTCCGGGGAGGGCAGGTCAAACTCGGGCCGCTCCAGGGCCGTATCCGGGGCGGGGGCGGTAAAATGGGAGGCAAGCTCCGCCTCAAGCCCGGCGCCGTCAAAATCTCCCACCAGGATGAGGGCCATATTGTCCGGGCGGTACCAGGTCTTGTAAAAATTTTGCAGCCGGGAAGCCGGGGCGTTTTCGATAACCTCCGGGAGCCCGATGGGGTAACGATCCGCGTAGGGGGAACCCCGGA
>JAITRD010000178.1 GCA_031288575.1 Treponema sp.
TCGATCTTCACCAGCTCCGCCAGGGGGTCCTGGAGGCGGCGGCCGATGGAAATGGCCCCCCGGATGGTCAAATCCAGTTCGGGGAATTCCTCCCGGGCAATATCGCTGGCGGAATAGACCGAAGCCCCGTCCTCGTCCACCATGGTGTAGAGAACCTCCAGGTTGTTTTCGGCGATTACCGCGGTGATAATCTCCTGCACCTCCCGGCATCCGGTGCCGTTTCCCAGGGCAATAAGCTGGATATCGTATTTTTTCACCCCCTCCAGGATGAGCCGTTTCGCCTCCTCGATCTTGTGGTTGTAGATGACGAAACTGCCCAGGTATTTCCCCGTATCGTCCAGGAAGGCGCATTTGGTCCCGGTCCGGATCCCCGGATCGACCCCCAGGACCCTGGTCCCCTTGATGGGCTGCTGCATCAGCAGATTTTTCAGGTTCTGGCTGAACACCGAAATGCCGTGGTCGTCCGCGGCGTCCCCCTGGTCCCCCCGGATTTCCCGGATCACCGCCGGGGAAAGGAGCCGCTTCAGGCCGTCTTCAATGGCGGTTTTGTGGTAATCGTTATGTAAATAATATTTATTTTGCAGCAATTCCGCCGCGGTGTTTTCGTCCACGTCGATGGTCACGTCCAGGATGCCCTCCCGTTCCCCCCGGTTGATCGCCAGAACCCGGTGGGGCTTAATTTGGGACAGGGCCTCGGCATAATCCCAGTACATCTGATAGGTGGAGGTCTTTTTTGCCTCCTCGTCCCCCAGCCCGGGTTTCCCCGAGCCCTTCACGAGAACCCGCCCGTCGGCCAGGTAGAAGGCCTTTATCGCCGCCCGGTTTTCCGGCGTTTGGGAGATCTCCTCGGCGATAACATCCATGGCGCCTTGCAAGGCCTCCTCCACGGTAGCAACCGAAAGCTCCGGCTTTTCCGCGTTTTCGGTGATAAACTCCGCCGCCCTGGCCCGGAGGGGCCCTTCTTCCAGTTCCTTCATGGCCTCCGCCAGAGGTTCCAGCCCCTTTTCGCAGGCAATCATCCCCCGGGTCTTTTTCTTCCGTTTGTAGGGAGCGTAGATATCCTCCAACTCTGTCAGAGTCGCCGCTTTGAGGATGTTTTCATAGAGGGATTCGGTAAGCTTCCCCTGGTCAAAGATCCCCCGGGCAATTTCTATCCGCCGGGTTTCCAGATTCTTCCCGCTTGAAAAAAGATGCTCCACATCCCGGATCTGCACCTCGTCAAGACTCCCGGTTTTTTCCTTCCGGTACCGGGCGATAAAAGGAACGGTGCTCCCCTCTTCCAGAAGGCTAATCACCGCCGATACCTGCCCCATATTAATAGAAAGCCCCTCGGCGATTCGCTTCATAAGACTTACTTCATTGACCTTGAGGCCGTCGATAAATTCCTGATTTATTTCCATATTTGATTATTTTATCAAAGGACTTTCTTTTTTTCTAGCTTGGAACAAAAACGGAGCAAAAATGGCCCCGCGGATTCCGCAAAAAAAGGGGGAGCGCCGCCGATGGTAAAGGGCAGCCAATTTTGCCCAAAGCAAGCCCTTTTCCGACGCTGCGCCCCCCTTTGTCCTTTACTCTGAGCTTGTGCTTTTGCTGGGGGGCAAAGAACCTGCTCGCCGGCTCACAGGGGAGATGTTACATTACCAAAGAACACGCTCTCGCGTGCCTTTACTGAGCGCCCTGCGATGCCCTCCGCCACTCCCGCTCCTTTTTCACACTTGCCGTTCCCGCGACGCCAACAGGGGAGGGGCAGGTATAATTTTTCTAAAAATCCGTAAATAAACTATACGAAATAGTATTCGTTTTGTTCACTTCAAGGCGGCGGTTCTTTATAACTTTAACTACAGGAAGATTTGAGTAAATCATAAAGCCGATATCATAGTTCCCCGCCGAACCAACATAAGATTCATAAGGATCCTCGACATCATACATATAGAACTCATACCAGTCGGTTCCAAAATCATCATCATAGGACTCAATTTCGAGAATCCTGCCGGCAATTGCCCCTGAATTCTTGGGATCGGGCTTCAAAGTATTTGGCAGGGCCATACCAATTTGAATTTTACGACTCATGCCGGCGGTCATTACGTCTGGCGGAATTTCAATAACCTTTATGCGGAATGTACCGGTATCTTCTCCGCCGGGATCGCCGCACCCCGTCAGAACCAGCCCGAAAACCAGCGCCAAAGCCAGCATTCCTGGGATAAAAAATTTGTTGTTTTTCATTTTACTAACTCCTGGGTAATTTTTTATACGCATTGGAACAATGTTCAAATTATTATATCACCCAAATTCGTTTTTTCAATTAATTTGTTAAAGGGGCTTTGGAGGGGCCGCGATTATGGGTTATATAAAATGCCACAGGCTTTTGTCTTCCTGGAAGCCGTTCAAACGGGCCAGGCTGTAAACGGAAAAGGAGGTAATGATCACATCCAGGAAGGTTCCGACGGCGATGAGGTAAAAGGCCAGGGGTTTAAGGATGAGGTAGCCCGCCTCAAAACCCCGGCCGTAACCCATGCAGAGTACCGCCAGGGCGGTATAGGCCCCGTCGCCGGGATGGCGGGCCAGGAGAAAGGAAATAAGGAGGGCCCGGATTCCGATGGAAAGGATATCCGCCCAGCTTATTCCCAGGCTTGAATAGGATTTGATAATGACGATAAAGGCTACCGCGGCAACCATGGCGCTGCCGGCCCGGCTGAAGGTAGCAAAAAGGCTTATCGTTACCGCGTTTGCCCGCCGCCGGATGCCGAAATTTTCCTTGAGGTGCCGGATCAATACCGGCAGGGTAAAGTTGATGTCCCCGGAAAAAAATCCCGCCAGGGCCGGTCCCAGGGAGCCGTAGACTACCGCCCAGGGGTTGGACCGGGGTTTAAAGAAATAGAGGAACAGGGGCAGAATCCCCAGGCCAAAGAGGAGGCAAAAAATTCCCAAAAGAAAAATCAGATCCTGAAAAACATCCGCCCGGAACACTTCATAAAAACGTATCGCCCAATAAGCGCTCAGGGCTATAATGATTAGCCCCAGAATTTCGGAAAAAAAGGCCACGACATGGTAAAAAACCCGGGAAAAGGAATCTATCAGGGTGATGATTGGTTTGGTATAGTTGCGATCATAGGAAAGGCCTATGCCCAGAAAAAAAGCAAATACATAGGCCGGGAAAAGATAAACCCCGTCGCCGGTCAGGGCGGAAAACATATTGGCGGGGAACAGTTCGGTGATATTTTCCGCCGTGTTCAACGAAACCGCCGCGACCTGCTCCTCAATAAGGATGGGAATCCGGGCGGGGGGAAAAAAAAGGACGGCCAGGATCCCCGCGCTGATGACAAAGGCCGTGCTTCCCAGGATTAAGAGGAAGGACTGGAAGACCAGGGGCCAAAAACGGCTGTCCTGCCGCAGTTCATAAACGGCGATAACCAGGGAAAAAACCAGGACCGGCATCAGCGTATAACGGCCGATATTGATAGCCAGCCCTTCAAACCAGGTCAGGGCTTGTACAATTGTTTGATTTTCCGGGGGCAAAAACCGCCCCAGCAACACCCCAAGCAGGGAGCCGATTAAAAATTTGACCCAGACCTTCATGGCTAAAGCATACTTTATTGGCAGCCCGTAGGGCAAGTCTGGAGCCCCTGCGTTTACTTTTTATAACCCGCTCTTGAAGCGTAACAAAAATGACCTGCTGGGAGGGCAAAATTCCCATGGGGGGCACGCTTGCTTTGCACAAGAGGGTTTGTCGTTGTCCTTGAGGGTCAGATGGTGCAAAGCTTCGGTTTTAGGACCCATAGGGTCCTCTGCCCCCCACGGGGATTTTTCCCGCCCAGCCGGCCTTATTGTTCCGTTTGAGGGTATAGGCGGTAAAGGGCGGCCCTTTTTGGGGG
>JAITRD010000205.1 GCA_031288575.1 Treponema sp.
CGCCTGCAAGGCGAACTTTCCACCCTGCGGGCCCAAAACGCCTCCCAGACAAGCATGCTTACGGAAAAAGACGCCTCCATTACCCGGCTTACCGCTGAAAGAACCAAGCTGGAAGAGGATTATAAAAGTCTTCAGAACAGGGTGGAAGCGGCCCGGGGTTTATTTGAATGAGGGACCTGAAAGGAAGCCTGGCCCGCGGAAGCCGGCCGGATTTGCTCACGGGCCTTTTTCTTTTTCCATAAGCAAAGCACCCGCCATTCCGGAGCCGTATATAATACGGAGGCAATATGGAATGGGAAGTCCCTGACGATTTAGATCCCTTGAGCCGGGCCGTGAAGGAACTCTTCGGCCTTTCTTACCTGTTTCCCTATCAAAGGCTGGTCATAACAAACACCCTGGAAGCGGCGGCGGCGTCCGGTTTAAGGTTGCGCTGGCCGGGATATCCGGAGGAGGGGGAAGCTCCGGCGGCGGGGACGCCGGAAAGGGCCGGGGAAGCGCCGGACGGGGAAAACCCCGGCCGGCAGATTGTGATTCTCCCCACGGGAGCGGGAAAATCCCTCTGTTTCCAGCTTCCCGCCATGCTCCTCCCCGGGCCTACCCTGGTGATCTATCCCATCCTCTCCCTCATGGCGGATCAGGAGCGGCGCCTCAGGGAACGGGGTTTTTCCCCGGTGATACTCCGGGGAGGCCAAAGCGCCGGGGAACGGCGGCATATTTGGGAACAGCTCCGCTCCGGAAAAAGCCGGTTCATCATCGCCAACCCCGAAGTTTTGCTTTCCCCCCGTGTAATGGAAAAGCTGCGGGAACTGGGGATTCTCCACGCGGTAATCGACGAAGCCCACTGCGTGAGCGAATGGGGGGAAAGTTTCCGGCCCGGTTATTTGGAAATTTCCCGGATTATTGAAGCCGCCGCCGCTCCCCTGGTAACCGCCTTTACCGCCACCGCTTCAAGTCCGGTCCTCGAAAAGATAGACCGGTATATCTTTGGGGGCCGGGGGGCCCACCGGATTATCGGAAACCCGGACCGGAGTAATATCAGTTACGCCGCCCAGGGCTGTATACTCCGGGATTTGGCGGTCCGGGACCTTCTTTTACGCAATGCCCTGCCCGCCGTTGTATTTTGTTCCTCCCGGCCGGGCACGGAAAAACTCGCCCGTTATCTCAGAAACGAATTTGTTGTTCCTGGAGTTCAGGGGCCGGGGCGTCCGGCCTTATCCGGGGACGGGAGAAATCCCGGCGGCCCGGCGGCGCCGGAGGTCCGTTTTTACCACGCGGGACTCAGCAGGGAAGAAAAAACCGAGATCGAGGGATGGTTTTTTAAAAATCCCCGGGGAATTTTGGTAGCCACCTGCGCTTATGGCATGGGGGTAGATAAGGCGGATATCCGTACCGTGATCCACCGGGATTGTCCCCCTTCGGTGGAAGCCTACCTCCAGGAATCGGGCCGGGCGGGCAGGGACGGGCTTCAGTCAAAGGCGGTATTGCTCTGGGGGCCCGATGACGCGGGGAGCCTCCGGCGGGCAAGGGACGATGCCGCCCGGCGGCGTCTTTCCCGGCTTTTGGATTATGCCCGGGATATTGCCCAATGCCGGCGGGAATCCCTCCTCAGGCTCCTCAACTACGAAAGCGCCGGAGAAAGTCCCGAATCCGGTTGTTGTGATGTCTGCGAAGGGAAAGCAAAAAACCGGCTCCGGGAAGAGGGGAGCCTGAGGGATTTTTTCCGCAAAAACCGCCGGGCCTATACCATTGAGGAAGCCGCCGCCGAGCTGGCAAAGGCGGAAAACATTCGCTGGTCGGGGGAAGAGGCCAAACGCTGTATCAGCTTTCTTATCGGGGAGGGGAAACTAAAAAAACTCAACAGTGTCTTTTGGAAAAACAGAATCACCCTGCCGCGCATGGGGCTAAGGCCGGCCCGCAAAATTCCGTGTAATTCCCCCAGGGGAGGGGAAGCATACCGATCCGGAATCCCATAAGGTTCCCGGCTCACGCAAGGCCGCTGCCGGTGGTTTTGAACTTCTGAATTTCACCGGCCAGCACGTCGATATGCCGCTTGTTCTCCCCGCTCAGATCGTCAACCCGCTGTACCGCGGCGCTGATCTGATTAGCCCGGTCGGACATGCCGTTCATGTTCAAGGAAATCTCCTGGGTCAGCCGCTCAAGGTTCCGGCTCTCTTCAACAACATCGCCGCTCCGGCTCCGCATATGTTCACAGTCATCCTTGATGATCCGGGTTATTTCGTTCAGACGGGATATATATTCCAGGATCTGCTTGCTGCCCGTCCCCTGTTCTTCCATGGAACCGCGGATATTCGCTTCCTGTTCGGACACGGTTTTGACGTTCTGGTCAATCGCCTCAAAGCGTTCTATTACCCCGTCGGTGGACCGGGATATCCGGTCTATGGAATCCTTTATCTTTTTGAGTACCGTGGCGATGGTTTTGGACTGCTCGCCGGAAGATTCCGCCAGCTTCCTGATTTCATCGGCCACCACGGTGAAACCCTTCCCGGTTTCCCCCGCGTGGGCGGCCTCTATGGCGGCGTTCATGGAGAGCAGGTTGGTTTGGCTGGCGATATTGTCCATTACCGCCGTTATCTCCAGCAATCCCTCGGATTCCCGGGCGATCTCCTGGATGTCGGCGGATACCTCCCGCAGGCCCGCCCGTCCCGTGTCGGAGGCGGAGGCGAGGTTTTTCACATTATCGTTATTCTTTACCAGGGTTTGGGTAACCGAGGCAATGTTCGCCAGCATCTCTTCGATGGCGGCGGAGGACTGGTTTATGCTTTGGGACTGGGTCTCTATATGCTGATTAAGTTCCTCGATATTGGTTATTATCCCGTGCATGGTGGAGATAGTCTGGGTTACCTTTTCGGACTGGTTGCCCGCCTGCTCTTTAACGCCGGCTGTGACGAAACTGATCCCCTCGGTGTGGACGGCGGTATCGGCCATATTGGCGGAGAGTTCCGTTCCTATTTCGGAAAGCCGGGCCGCGTGTTCCTTGATACTCAGGATCATGCCGCTGACCTTTTGGAGGGTTTCGTTGAAATCCGCTCCCATGGCGCCGATTTCGTCCCGGGCCCGTATGACGAGCCGCGGGGTAAAGTCCCCTTCGGCAATGGTCCGCACCGCCTCTCCGACAAACGCGATGCGTTTGGCGAAGCGGCCGGCGATAAGAAATATGATGAGCGCCGCCACTATCCCCGCCGCCGCGACAAAGAAAAGGACGAACCGCGTAAGGGCGTATACCGGCCCCAGCACCGTGTCCAGGGGCACAAAGCTCATCACAAACCAGGGGAGCGAACCCATGGCGACAAAGGGATAGATGGATATGGCGTTGCCCCGGTAAGTAAAGGCCGTGCCTTCGCCGCTTTTGAGGGAGGCTTCCACCGCCGCGATCCCCCCCGGTCCGAGGAGGTCCGCGTCGGCGCTGCGAAAGTCCTTGCCGACCCGGGAAATGTCGTAATGCCCGGCGATAATGCCCTTGTCGCTGTAAACCGCAAGCCGCCCCGTACCGTAGGGTTTTACCCTTTCGGTAATAGCCTGGGTCTCGTCCACCCCCGCCCGTATCGCCAGAATACCCGACGCGTTTTCCCCCAGGGTAAAGGGGGTCCCAATATCTATCACGTATTTCTGAACGCCGTTCACCGTATACGGAACGGGGCTGGTAATCACCATATCCCCCCCGTGAAGCTCGGCAAGGGCCTCCGCGGGCCGGTCATAGGTCCTAAACTCAAGGGTCCCCGATTCCTTGGTGACGAAAAACGAAAACTGCCCGCTTTCGGTCGCCCCCAGGGTACCCGCGTACAGGGCGTCCGCGCCGTCAAAGGCGTTGGGGGGCCACACCGCGTAGGCCCCGGTGAATTGGGGTATCCCCGCTACCAGCATGGCCAGGTTCTTCTGTAAAACCCCCCGGCGCATTTCCAGGGGCACCGATTCGTCGTAACAGGCGACAAGGGCCACGGCGGTCAGGACGTTGACGCAGGCGCCGGACTGCATGGTCATCTCGTTTGCGGTAGAGGCGGACAAATTCTTCAAATTTTCCATTGCCGCCTCCTGTTGAAGCGCCGCCGCCCGGTTCAATATCACCGCCGTAATAAGGGCAATAAGCGCGACCGTAACCAGCACATTGATCGCCGTCAGCTTTGTACGAATTTTCATATTTTTCCCTTGAATTAGCCGGTATTGCGGGAACTTTCGCCGGGTTTCCTTATATTTGGAAGGCGTCATGCCCGGAAATTTGCTCCGGGTATTATCGAAACCCAGCCTATGCCCCCCAGGATCTTTTGTCAAGGTCCTTTCTCCCCCCAAAAACCGGCGCCAGGCGGTCCTGTGTTCCTAATTCCCCCGCGCCCTCCGGGCATTTGTAAGG
>JAITRD010000213.1 GCA_031288575.1 Treponema sp.
ACACGGAAGTTAAGCCCTCCTGCGCCGATGATACTGCCCCCCGGAGGGGCGGGAAAGTAGGCCGCTGCCGGGCTCTTTTTTATTTCCCCCTCCCCGCCGCGGGAAAGTTCCCTGAAAACAACGGTACTCTTAATCCCTGCGCGGGAGAAATATTCAAGGGATGCCTTTTTATGGCTTGATGAATTTTCTATTCGATAGTACATTTAAATAGTATGATATGGTTTAAAAGGAAGATGTTATGGCTGATCAAAATCAATTAGTTACCTTTCAGCTTGGGGAAGAATTATATGGCATCAATATAATGGACGTTAAGGAGATAGTCCGGGTTCAGACTATTAGGGCTATTCCGAACGCCCCCGGTTATGTAGAGGGAATTTTTAATTTGCGCAGTGAAATTATTCCGATTATTAATTTACATAAACGGTTTCATCTAAGAAAAATCTTAAATTCCGAAGAGGATGAGCTTTTATCCGGTTTTATTATCATCGATATTGATGGTATGAAGCTGGGAGTCATTATTGACCGGGTTTCCCGGGTGGTAACTATTGAAAAAGAGGATGTCCAGCCGCCCCCGCAAATGTTAAGCGGTATTGGAGCCGAATATATTCAAGGGGTGGTACGTCAGGAGCATGGGTATCTTATTATCCTGGATATTAGGGATCTTTTTAATCCAAAGGAACTGCAAAAAATAGCGGAATTAAGACAATAGGCGGTGAAAAAATTATATTAAATGCTTGGAACTATTCCGCTTTTAGAAGCTATACCCGGAGGTGAGGATAATCTCGTTCAATTGAAGGTGCCTGGGGATTGTTATGACTTTCCTTTAAACCCATACATAAGGTGAAACATGAAAATTGAAGTCTATTCTCCAACCATTAGACGGAAGGAGATGGATGCGGTTCTTACAGCTTTAGTGGAAGATAAAATTGGCCCCGGGGAACAGACTCGGCTTTTGATTCAAATCGCTAAGGAGCGGTTGGAGTTTGATTATTGTCTTGCCTTACGGAGCCCCGCAATTGCCCTTTATAGGGCGCTTAAAATATGTGACTTAAAGGATGGGCAGGGGGTATTGATATCCGCCCTTTCCCCCCGGTATTACCTGCAGGTTATTGAAGACCTCCGATTAAAGCCGGTTTATTGTGATGTTCCCGCTTTTTCCGCCTGTATCAGCCGGGAAACGGCTGAAGCTGCTCTGGCGGCAAATGCCGGGGAAGCTGATGTCCGGTGTATCGTGGTACACCATACTTTGGGATTTCTGCCGGATATGGCCGCCCTGGTTGAGCTAGGGTTTCCTGTCATTGAAGATTGTTCTCAAAGCTACGGTACCCAGACGGAGGATAGGAAGCCCGGTTCCTTCGGAGTGTATACCCTTTTAGGTTTAGAGGAACGGGATATGCTTACAGCCGGGGGAGGGGCGCTTCTTTACGCCTTCAACCGCCGGGACGCTTCGGTTTTACGTAACGCGGGAGAACTGCCCTCGGAATACAATCTGCCGGACATGAATGCTGCCATGGCGGTAGTGCAATTCCGGGAATCGGCTAAAAATATGGAAAAACGCAGGGAAATTGCCCAGGCCTATACCCAAGCGGCCCTGCGCAGCCGGCATAAACGCTTTGTTCAACGGGATGATGTGGATTATAATCATTATGCTTTTCCCCTCATTCTGGAAACCGGGGTAAAGGACGTAAAGGCCTATGCCAAGCGGAAAGACATTGCCGTGGAAAGCGCCTTTGAGGATACCCTGATGGGTAGCGGCCGGGTGACCCCCGCTTTATGTCCTGAAAGTTACTCCTTATCCCTCCGGACGGTCCTTTTCCCCCTATATCCCCGGTTGGGAGCCGCGGAAGCGGAAAAAGTCGCAAAATTAATTGTAACTATTCCCTAGTTATCCTGGATTAAGGAGGCGGTATGGCCGAAATAAAAAGGGCGCTTCTCTTTATCAACCTCCATAAAACAAATGCCCAGAATTTGGTCGGTGAGATGCTTCAAGAATTACAAAAGCGGTATATTGAAGCGGATTCCTTTACCTTTGAAAATAAAAGAGAATTTTCCCGGGAAGGGAGATATGATCTTGCCTTTAGCCTGGGCGGGGACGGGACGGTGCTTTTTGCGGCCCGGGCAATGGCTCCCTTGGGCATACCTATATTTCCGATAAATTTGGGAACCCTGGGTTTTATTGCCGCAGTACCTCCCGGTGAATGGGCTTTAGTATTTGACCAATGGCGGGACGGTAAGGTCGGCATATCTGAGCGGGTCATGCTGGATGTGGCGGTGGAGCGCCGGGGAAAACTGCTTATCCGGGGGGTATGTCTTAACGATATGGTTATCTCTGCCTCGGGAATCGCGAAGCTCATAAAGCTTCGGGTTGAATCGGAGACGGAATTTCCCCGGGAATATATGCGTTTGGGGCAATACCGTTCCGACGGTCTTATCGTGGCTACTCCCACGGGATCCACCGCCTATTCTGTGGCGGCGGGAGGGCCTATTTTGGAACCGGAAATGGAAGCCTTTATCATAAATCCTATCTGCCCCTTTACCTTATCCAACCGGCCCCTGGTAGTGTCCGCCCGGGAAACGGTCTTCGTAGAGCTTGAAGCGGAACAACGGAGCGGAATTCTCCTTACCCTGGATGGCCAAGTGACTGAACCCCTGGAACCGGGGGATCGGATCTTAATCCGTCGAGCATCCTGCACCGCCCGGCTTATCGCCTCGAATCGGCGGGTGTTTTATAATGCCCTAAGGACCAAACTTAATTGGTCCGGTACTTGGGGGGGGGGAGATGCTTGAAGAGCTTACTGTACGCAATTACGCCCTTATTGAAAGCCTTTCCCTTTCCTTTGAAGGAGGATTTAATGTTCTTACTGGAGAAACCGGCGCGGGAAAGTCGATTATCGTCGGTTCTTTGAGCTTTTTATTAGGAACCAAGGCGGATACCGAGGTAATCCGTACCGGTTGTGATGAAGCCGGCGTCTCGGCAGTGGTATCAATTCCAAGGAAAAATAAAGACGCTGAAGGGTGGCTACAGGCGCGGGATATTAGAACCGACGAGGGACGAATCATTATCCGCAGAAGCATAAAATCTTCGGGCCGTTCTTCCATTTATATACAAAATGTTCCGGTTACCCGGAACGACCTGGCGGAATTTATGGCCCTCCTTGTTGATCTCCACGGCCAGCATACCCATGAATCCCTGCTTAAAAAAGAAACCCACCGGAAGTATTTGGACCATTTTGGGGGGCTTGAGGAAGAGGCTGCCGGCTTTAACCGGCTTTTTTTGGACCTTGCGGAGCGCCGGAAGGCCCTGGAAGGGTCGGTAAATTCCGAGCGGGACAGGGGTGCCCGGCTTGAACTCCTCTCTTACGCGGTAGAGGAGATTGCCCGGGCGGCGCCAAAAAGCGGGGAAAGCCGGGAACTGGAAAATGAAGCCGCGCGCCTGGAGGATTTTGAAAAACTGGCGGATCATGCCAATGCGGTTGTTTCTTCTTTTATTGATGATGACCCTTCGGTGGTGAGTCTTACCCGGCGGGTCCGCTCCTTCCTGGAAAATGCCGCCGGCATTGATAAAGCTCTGGCGCCGCTTCTTAAGCGTATGGAAGACCTTTATTATGAGGCTGAGGATCTTTCCGAAGAATTCCGTTCCTACCGGGACCGGCTGACCTATGAGCCGGAGCGGCTTGAAACTGTTGAAGAACGGCTTGCCCTGCTATACCGGCTAAAAAAGAAGTACGGCGCTGATGAAGATGCGATCCTGGCTTATATGGATAAAGCTGAAGCGGAGATTGAGACCCTTAAGGGAAGCAGTGAAAACCAGGAAAAGCTCAAGGGGGAAATTACCGCCCTGGAACGGGAGATTGCTTCCCGGGCCGCGGTTTTAAGCGGCAAACGAGCCGAAGCGGCAAAAAGGCTGGGGGAGGGGATAACGGAAATCCTCTTCCATTTGGGTATGCCCTATGCCCGCTTTTCTGTGGCGGTAATGCCGAAGGGGCAGGGTTCGGGAGGGCTGGTTTGCGGTCCCTGGGGCGGAGATGACGTGGAGTTTCTTATATCCGCCAATGCGGGCGAACCCCTTAAGGAACTTGCCCGTATTGCCTCCGGCGGAGAACTTTCCCGGGTGATGCTCGCTATTAAAACCGTATTGTCCCGCGGGAATGCCTCCGGAGTTTCTGATTCTCCTGAAACCTTGGTTTTTGATGAAATAGATACGGGTATCGGAGGCGAGGTGGCCCTGGCGGTAGGAGAATATTTAGCAAAGATAGGAGTTTCTAAACAGATCTTCTGTGTAACCCATCTTGCCAGTATTGCCGCACGTGCCGATAATCATCTAAAGGTGGAAAAACTTAGCTATCCTGAAAAGGATGGGGAAAAAGCCGGACGGACGGTAACCAGCGTTTCCTGGTTATCGCAGGAGGAACGGAGAAATGAGATAGCCCGTATGCTGGCTGGAGATTCGGGCGCCGCCGCGCTGGCCCATGCGGATGAATTATTAGGTAAATATGGTAAATATGTACCGCGATAAAAATTTTTTTGGGAAATTTTTCTTACGGCCTAGGTCGTTTTATGGAGTTAACCATGGCTAAAATCTCCAAGGAGGAGAAGCATCAATATTTTGAAAAAACAAAATCCTTTAAGACTTCCATTGATGCTATCCTGAAACAGGAATTGACTATTCTCTCGTTAATTCGCAAAGATCCCGCAGAATATGTATACCGGCGTGTGAATTTAGCGGAGGATATGCTTAATCTTGCGTCAAATTATTTGGTCCTGAATGGAATATCCCTTTCAATGTTGAATTTAAAAAATGAGGACGCTCTTAATGAAGGAAGAAAATCTATTTATAAAAGCATTATTTATCTGGAAGAATTGGTAACCAACTATGTGGATGCGGCTTTTTCCGAATATGAAGCAAAACTGCGGGAGTTGGAATCATTGGATGCGGCCCGCCGCTATGCCTTAGTACGGAAAATGGGTCTGGCGATACAGCTTCTTGAGAATTCCTATGGGGATAATAGTAAATGGAAATGGACCTTTGTGGAACTTGAGGGCCGCTTTGCGGTGGTAGCAAAAAATATTTTTGATCTGAAAAATGCCATAATGAATACGGACCCCCGATCTCCCCAGTATGCGCCGACGGTATACCATTTACGGCTGATTAAAAAGCTTCTTGCCCAGGTAGCGGATCGCTACCGGAATAAATACGAACTCGCCACAAACCACATGAACGATTTTAAGCAGAGCATTAATTTTTTAAGCGCCCTCAGGCGCATTCATGTGCTTTTAGGGGAACGGGATGAGGCTGAGATGGTTCGAAAAAAACTTGATGCTTGGTCAATGAAATTTGAAGCGGACAGCAGAAAACACGACGAATCCCTTGCAGA
>JAITRD010000305.1 GCA_031288575.1 Treponema sp.
TGCCTGAGCGGGTCAAGTTTAGCCGGCAGGGGGAAGCGGTTCCGGGCCGCTATATGTTGGCGGTCAGTTCCTGGCGTATTTCGCCGGTTTCCAGGGCAAGGAGGTACTTCCCCCATTTCCCCGCCCAGTCCCGGAGTTCCTGCACGCCCATGGGGGCGGGGGCTTTGGACTCGGTATGGCCGGCAATTTTTTTCGCCAGGGCGAGATACACCTGGGCCTGGGCGGAGTCGGGGGCGGCTTCGATGGTGGTTTTTCCCCGGAGTTCGCACTGGGTTACCGTAACCGAGCGGGGAATATATTCCACCACCTGGGTTTTGGTTTGTTCCGCAAAGTCGTCGATGATCTCCCGGGCATAGGGCAGGTTAATGGAATTAGCGATAACTCCTCCCAGGAGGGCGCCCCCGGAATTGGAATATTTCTGTATGCCCCGGAAAAGGTTATTCGCCGCGTAAACAGCCATAAAATCCGCGGAGGAAACGGTAAACACATGCTGGGCGATACCCTCCCGGATGGGCACGGCAAAACCGCCGCAGACCACGTCCCCCAGCACGTCGTAGATAACAAAGTCCAGGTCCAGTTCCTCAAATATCCGCTGCTGCTTAAAAAGCTCCACTGCGGTGATGATCCCCCGCCCCGCGCAGCCTACCCCCGGGGAAGGGCCCCCCGCTTCAACGCAATAAACGCCGTTAAAACCCGAAAAAATCACCTCGTGGGCATTTACCCCGCTTTTTTCCCGGAGGGTATCCAGCACCGTGGGGATATAGGTCCCGTCCCGGAGGGTATTAGTAGAATCGCTTTTCGGATCGCAGCCGAACTGCATCACCTTATAGCCCAGCCGCGACAGGGCGGCGCTTAAATTCGAGGTGGTGGTAGATTTACCGATGCCCCCCTTCCCGTAAATGGCGATCTGCTTTGTTTTAATTCCCATAATTTTTCCTGTTTTATTGTTAATTGCCGGGGCCTTTACAAAATACCGGATTTTTAAAAAAGCCCGTTAAAGCCGGGAGAGGAACCTCCCGGCATCCTCCGGGCCCTCACCCTTTCTACCGCTGAACCGCCGCTTCCCCGTTAACGATAGGAACCGACTTAATATACGAGAAGGGATCCTTTTCGTACCATTCCTGTTTAAAGGGCAGCGGATTGTTCAGGGAAAGCTGTTTGTTAAACTGAAAATTCCGCAGTTTTTTGTTGAGCCGGCGGGCAACCTCAAAGACCCCGGCATAACCGCAATAGTTGTATGCCGGGCCAAAGAGGGGCAGTATGGGTATCCCGTGGCGGGAAGCAATGTTATTCCCCCCCACATGGGCGATTAAAATATCCGGTTTAAGGCGTTTGACAATATTGGTCATTTCAAAGGGCTGGTTGGTAGCGACGCTGAATTGCACGTCGTCGATGTTCTCCAGGGCTTCAAAGATCGGTTCCACAAAACGGTCGTAATGGTGGGCCTTAAAACCGACCACTTCCATCCCCAGGTCCTGGCATATCTCCGCGGTGGCGACGATCCGCACTTCCCCCCCGGCAAGATAAACCCGTTTCCCCGCCAGGATTTGCCTGAAGGGATTGAGGGCCTCTTCCAGGGCTTCATTCTCCGCCTTGATAAGATTCTCCGCTTCCCCTTCAAGGCCAAAATGGGCCGCAACCCGCCGCAGCCATTTGTCGGTATTTTTTCTGCCGATGGGAATAGTATCCACCACAAAGGGGATATGGTACTTTTCCTGCAAATGTTCCACAAAATAGTCGTCATGGGTGCCGCAGAGGCTGATATTAAGGGAGGTTTCCAGGGCATATTGAAAATCCTCCGGCTCCGCGTAACAGGGGATAAAGGTTACGTTAAGCCCAAGGGCTTCCAGGATGCGGCGGAATTCCATCTCGTCGGCGCGGCTCATGGAACCCACGTTAAGCACGTTGACATTCCGGCTGGTCCGGTATTTCTCCCGGATTTTGTCGGCGTCACTTTCCCAAACCGGCCGCCTCCGGTCGGGGTAGCGGATATACTTTTTTAGGATGCCGTGGTAAACCGCGTCGTAGGCGGTGGCCATGAGCTTGGTCTTAAAGCCTTCGCAATGGATGGGCACCAGAACCGCCGCGGTTTCTTTTTGCAGATCCTCAAGGATACTGTCCACATCATCCCCGATCAGGGCGGGAACACAACTGATAGTTACAATAATCGAATCGGGCCGGAATTCCCGGTCGGCGTAGATCACCGCTTCCCGCAGTTTTTTTTCCCCGCCGTTTATCACGTCCGCTTCGTCAAGATTGGTGCTGAGCCAGCGGAGGCCCTCCGCGGAGGGGTCCCGGATTTGTTTAAAGGTTTTATTTTGCCCCAGGTTTCCGGTGGCGCAGATCCCGCAGCCTATGGGCCCGTGCATGATTATCACCGCGTTCCGTATCGAGTTGAGGATCCCCAGGCTGAGGGTAAACTGGCAGCCCTGGGCCATGGTAAAGGCCCGGGCGGATAAATTCGTGCAGCCCGCGGCCATAGCCTTTTCGCAGGTCAGTACCTGGGCGCAGGTCCCCCCGAAGGCGATAGCCGCATGGAGCCGGTCTTCCCTGCTGGGGGCGGATTTGGCATCTAAATAATTCATAGCTAACCTCCACAAAAATTAAAACTCAGCGTCCCATAACGAGATAGGTGATAATGTCCTCCGCGAGGGAAAGCCCCCCGGTAAAACCCGCATAGGCCCGGTTCATGACGCAGCGGCTGGTAAGGGGAAAGGTAACGGGCACTATGGGGAAGCCGAATTCCTGGGCCAGGTCCCGTTCATGGGCGCTGCCGATAATCACCGTCGGGTTCATGGAATCGTAATAGCGGCTGTTGCGGTTCCGGGGCCAAACATCCCGGAGGTATTTTTTAACCGACGAAGTATCGGAATCAAAATAAACAGCCGGGGAAAGGGAAGAATTAAGGGCCGTAAACTGGGCTTTCACGGTTTTTTGCTGGTTCTCGTCCAGGAGATCCGTGACCACCACCAGTTCCGGAATCCAGCCCAGTTCATCCGAAAGGAAACGGGTAAGAGCCGGGGCATAGCTGGAATCCCCCGCCACCACGGCGTAACGCTGGAGATCCGCGTCGTTATAAATATCCGCGATCCGTTCCAGGTAGCCGTAATACACCGCCTTTTCTTCGGCAATGACCCGGGCGGTCTGGGCGGGGTTAATGTTCAGGGCGTTCCCCACGGTTTTTAAAAAAATCTCCCCCGCCACGGCGCCGATGGGGAAGGAGGTAACGATATAGGGGATGCCGTGGACCTCCTCAAAATGCCGGGCGCTGTCGATCCCGAAATTATTGGACACAACAATATTTAAGGCGGCCTTCCCGGCGTTTTTAAAGTTTTCCAGGTTTTCCCCCTCGCCGAAGAAGGTATTGACCTTGAGGCCCAGTTTTTCCAGGAGCCGTTTTATTTCCCGGAGATTTCCCTTCCAAAAAACATCCTGGGCAGGGACAATGCCAAGGACGTTAACCGACAGGACTTCCTTCTGTTCCGACTTTTGGATGTACTGATCGATGAGCCCTTTAAGGAGAAGCTCATAGCCGGTAAAGGCGTTTCCCTTAAAGCTGGGGGTAGGCACCGCGACAACCGGTTTTCCGGCATTTTTGAATTCCGAAACAACCGCCGCCGTATCGTCCCCGATCATATCCACCATACAGCCGGTAACCACTACATAGAGATCCCCGTCTATGATTTCCAGGGTGGACTGAATCTGCTCCCGCAGCCGGGCCTCCCCGCCGAAAACCACATCCCGCTCAACCACGTTGGAACTGGGCAAGGCGGAACCCCCGCAATAGCCCCCTCCCAGGTACCCCGCCCCGGCGTTCAGGGCGGCATTGATATTGCCGCCGCAGCCCGCGGAACCGTGAATAATGGTGATGGCCCGGGGTATGGCGTGGAGGGTTCCCACGGCGCCTCCCAAAGCGCAGGTGTACCGGGGCCTGTCAACAAATTTGCTCATAATAACGCTCCTAATATAGAAACAAAAATCTTAACCATGGGAAAAGGTTTGCTCCAATTCCCGGTGCCCGTAGAGCCGGGAAGAAAAATCCTCCCGGCCGGGAATTCCCGCGGCGTCCGCCCGGCAGTGCTGGCAGTGGCGGAACACGGGAAGATAAGCCTCCGCCGCTTCCCGCGCCCGGGACAGCTCAAAACAGTCCGGTTCGGGAAAACCGGCGAATTCATGCTGGGGGATGAGGGGGATGATATTGATGATCCCCGCCCCCCTTTCCGCAACGGCCCGGGCGATCTCCCCGATATGGCCCTCATTAATTGACGGAACCAGCACAATGTTGACCTTAACCAGGATCCCCAGGGCGGCGGCCCTTTGAATCCCCCGTTTTTGGGCTTCAATCAGGATTTCCGCTCCCTCCGGGCCCTCGTATTTTTTCCCGTCCAAAACCACCTGGGAGCAAATTTTGTCCAGAATTGTCGGCTCCACCGCGTTTACCGTTACCGTCAGAGTCTTCACCCCCACCCGGAGAATATCTTCCGCGTACCTTTCCAGGAGGAGGCCGTTGGTACTGAGGCAGTTGATGAGGTCCGGATATTCCCGGTGGATAATCTCGAAGGTCTCCAGGGCATGGCCCGTCGCCAGGGTATCCCCGGGCCCCGCGATGCCCGCCACGGTAATTTCCGGGCAGAGTTCCCGGGCCCGCTTGACCAGGGCCAAAGCCTCCCGGGGTTTTAAAAGGCCCGCGCTCACCCCGGGCCGGGCTTCCTTTCCCGCCTTGTCAAAAACCCGTTTACAGAACCGGCATTGAATATTGCAGCCGGGGCTTACCGGAAGGTGTATCCGGCCCCGGTTCATATTCGCTTCCCCGGAAAAACAGGGATGCCGGCTGCTGATATGGGTAAACCGTTTTTCGATCCCGGCAGAAGCTAAACAGGACATGGCGCTACCTCTCTTTAAAAACGGGGGCGTTCCAGGGATTCAAACAGGGGGGTTGAAAGGTAACGTTCCCCCGTATCCGGCAGCAGGGCCACCACGAGCTTGTTTTCAAATTCCGGCCTCCGGGCGATCTGGGCCGCGGCAAAGGCCGCCGCTCCCGAAGAAATCCCCACCAGAAGCCCCTCCCGGGCGGCAAGACGCTGGGCGGCTTCGTAGGCGTCATTGGCGCGGACCTTGTAGATTTCATCATAAACGGCGGTATTCAGCACATTGGGGACAAACCCCGCCCCGATACCCTGGATCTTGTGGGGCCCCGGGGCTGAACCGGAAAGGACCGCCGAATCGTAGGGTTCCACGGCAATAATTTTTACCGAGGGGTTCCGTTCCTTTAGCACCTCCCCTACCCCGGTGATGGTGCCCCCGGTACCGATTCCGGCCACAAAGGCGGCGACTTCGCCGTCGGTATCCCGCCAAATTTCTTCGGCGGTGGTTCTCCGGTGTATCTCCGGGTTGGCGGGATTGTTAAACTGCTGGGGAATATAAGAATTCGGCAGTTGGGCCTTGATTTCCTCCGCCTTTCTAATGGCGCCCTTCATCCCGTCCTTGCCCGGGGTAAGGACCAATTCGGCATTCAGGGCCTTTAAAAGATTACGCCGCTCGACACTCATGGTATCGGGCATTACCAGGATTATCCGGTAACCCTTAGCCGCGGCGACAAAGGCCAGGCCGATACCGGTATTGCCGCTGGTAGGCTCGATGATAACCGTATCCCCGGTGAGGAGCCCGTCCTTTTCCGCCGCCTCGATCATTGCCAGGGCAATCCGGTCCTTTACGCTTCCCAGGGGGTTGAAGTATTCAAGTTTCCCCACCAGGCGTCCCCGGAGCCCAAGATCCCGGCTGTACCCGGATAATTCCAGCAGGGGGGTATTCCCGATAAGGTCGGTTAATTTACCCGCAATCCGCGCCATGACAAACCTCCGTTACATA
>JAITRD010000062.1 GCA_031288575.1 Treponema sp.
TCTATGGAAGATATAGAACTCCTTATTCTGGCGGGCAGACCCCTCTATGGGGAACTGCGGTTCATCGATTTATTTGGAGGCAAATTGCCAACGGGATATTCCCGCGTTACCGTGGCAAACCGGTCCATGTTTGTCATCGGCAATCCCGGGGGGCTTTACCTTGACATCCGAAAAAAGATAGGCTTTAAAAAAATTCTCGATTTTTTGCCTTTTGAGCCTGAGGTATAGCGGGAAGGAAGTTTATGCCTAAATCATTACAATTCAGAGCAGGTTCGGTTATCTATTTTAATGGCGATGGGGCGGATAAAGTTTTTATTTTACAGAGCGGGCAGGTAAACCTGGTGTATCAGGATATTGAAACCGGCGAAGATATCCGCGATTTTGTACAACCCGGGGAATTTTTCGGGGTAAAATCGACCTTGGGCAGGTATCCCCGGGAAGAAAACGCCCTCGCCCTGCAGGATAGCACGGTGGTGGCCTTTACCGCCTTCGAATTTGAAGCCCTGGCCATGTCGAACACCCGTATCGTCATGCAGATGCTCAAGATATTCTCCAACCAATTGCGGCGGATTCACCGTCAGGTTTCCAGTCTGATGGCGAAACCGGAGCAGCAGGACCCTGAATTAGGTCTTTTTAATGTAGGGAAATATTTTCTTAACAATAAAAGATATCCCCAGGCAAAATACGTGTTTGGCCGGTATCTTGCCTATTATCCTTTGGGGAAAAACGCGGCCCAGGCGAGAAAAAATTTGGAGCTTGCCGAATTACATGTCGGCATTATCCCCGGCACGCATGCCGAAGACATCCAACATCCCCCTCCCCGGAACGCCCCGGAACAGAAGCCCGATCTCCCTGAGCCGGATCCGGCGTCCGAAAAAAGCTCCGGCGTCGTCGAAGCCTATGACAACGCCATGAACCATATTCTCCAGGGAAAGTACCAACAAGCCTATATGGGCTTTAGCAGAATCATACAAGCCGATACGGATCCTGACTATACCGCCAAAAGCAGTTATGAATTGGGCCGCTGCCTCTTTTTACTTGCCAAATATAGAGATTGTATACAGTACTATACCATGGTGATTACCAAATATCCTAAACATCCCAATCTGACGGATGTCCTTATGTTTATGGGCCAGTCCTATGAAAAAATAGGCAAAAAGGAGCAGGCGGAGGTTTTTTTAAAAAAGGCCCGCGCCGTTTCCGGGGAAACAACGGATGACGTCCCGGAGCAAGAATCCCAGGCGGTTAAAGCCGTGGAGGTGTGAATATGGAGGTGGATCTGGCGGTATTCAGCCGTTTTAGCCGAACCTTCCTGCCGGGGGAGGTGATCTTTGCCGAGTTTGAGTCGGGAAACACCTTTTATCTTATCCAATCCGGCCGGGTGAAACTGGTAAAACTCATTGAGGATGTCGAAAAAACCCTGGATATTTTACGCCCCTCGGAAATATTCGGAGAAATGGCGATCCTCGAAAATTTCCCCCGATCCGCGACGGCCATTGCCCTGGACGTGGTAAAGGCGTTGGAATTTAACCGTAAAAACTTTGAAATTCTGATGTTGGGAAACCCCCAAATTGCCATGCGGCTGCTCAAGCTTTTTATCAAACGGATATACGATTCAAAACGGCGGTTCATGATACTGACCCTGGATGATGATCAGGCCAAGGTTGCCGATGTGTTTCTTATGCTGTACGAAACCCAGGCCTCTGCCAGTAAAGAGAGCGATCGCCGGACATTCAGGGCTTCCGCGGATGATATTGCCCATTGGGCCGGGATGAGCCCCTCCCTGTGCCAGAAAATTTTAAACCATTTTGTAGTCCAACGGCGGATAGAACTATACTCCGATCGAATCGTAGTCAAAAACATCAACGATTTTGTCCGCTTTGTTAATTCCAACCGCAGAAGACGCGCGCGGTAGCAGCGGATAGTCCACCGGCATCCTTGCGGATGCATTGTCCTTGCGGGCGCATTATTCGAGAATCATATAATCATTAAAATAGAGGCGGCTTATGCTGCCCAGGCGGAGTATGGAATTGTACCGCTGCCGCAAGTCTTCTTTTACCGCCCCATCCTCTTTCGCCCGGAGTTCCTCCACGGAAAAAGCGGCGAAATACTCCGCCGTAATGCCCCTGAACTGGCCGATCTTGGCGGCCAGCTCCTCGGAAAAAGCCTGGTCCCCGGAGGGGTAGGGAAAGGCCACGGAAAGGATCACCGTAGCGGCGCGGGGTCCGGCGGTGACGGCGCGGATCCGGCCGATTCCGGTGAAGGCCCCGCCGGTATGATCCTCCGTCCCCGCAGGTTCCACCGGGCGTTGGGACGCTTGGCCGCCCCCTCGCCGGTCGAGCCCGGCGGGGCCCCGGAACACCAGGGCGTAGAGGGTCCCCCCAAGGAGTAAAAAAATCAACAAAAATACCACCCCTACCAGGACCCGGTACAATACCAATAAGCCCCGGGAAGGATGTTCCACCACCCGGATCATCTGCCGCGCTACCTCCGAGGCTGTCCAAAACTGAAGTTTTAGGAGAGCCTCTTTCTAGAAATATACCACCTTTCAAGCGGTTTTTCCGTATTTTTTTTCAGGATCCCCGGCCTATTTTACGCTCTCTTTTCGGTTTTACGATGG
>JAITRD010000088.1 GCA_031288575.1 Treponema sp.
TTTGCCCGGGTATTGAAACACGCCCGGGTCATCTACATCTCCGAAGCGCCGGACGAAATGGTCCGGGACCTCCACATGACCCCGGCCCATTCCATTCCGGAGGCGGTAAAAATCGCGGAGGAAATGCTGGGGGATCCCGGCGCGTCCATCGCCGCCATCCCCGACGGCGTTTCGGTAATGGTCCTTTAGGGAGGGTTCCGGCGGTGTTTGCCCAAATTAAAAAGGCCCGGCGGTGGCATGAGACCCTTTTTATGGGGGGATTATCGCTCCTTTGTTTGGGCTTTTCTTTGTTCAGGTGCTTTTATTCAGGCACCAGGGGATTTTTGTTTTTAAACTGGAATTTATTTTTGGCCTTTATCCCCTGGGCTTTAACAAGTTTTGCCGTCGTCAAGGTGAATGTCCAAAAATCAAAGATTATTCTGCCCCTGCTCATGGGGTTTTGGCTGCTTTTTTTCCCTAACGCTCCCTATGTTTTAACCGATCTGTTTCATTTGCGATCCGGAGCCGCCATGCCGATTTGGTATGATCTGCTGCTAATCCTGTCCTTTGCCTGGACCAGTTTGTTGTTCGGTTTTTTAAGTTTATGGGATATGGAGTTTATTTTGTCCCAAAAGATCAAAAAAAACATCGCCCCCTTTACCGTTCCCCTTATCTCCATGGGGCTTTTATTTATCGGCAGTTTTGGCGTCTATATCGGTCGTTACCTGCGGTGGAATAGCTGGGACATCATCACCAAACCCTTTCATCTCTTTTCCGATATCGGCATACGGGTTTTGAACCCCCTGGAACACCGGAGCGCCTGGGGCATGACCCTTTTTATGGGCCTTTTTTTGAATATCCTTTACTGGTCCTTCCGGCTGATAAAAAAAAGGCCCTGACCGGGTTTAAAAGGCTCGGCCCAAGGCCGGCCTTTACATCAGGGGCGCGAAAAGCCGGAGTGCATCCTGGAGGATGCGCTGGGGGGCATTCCGGGCGCATTCCGGGAGGGTGATTTCGTGGGAGACAGGGATGGTTTTTAGGAAATCTTCCTTTACCGCCTGAACGGCCCGGTTCCGGTAGACCAGGACCCCGCATTCAAAGTGGAGGTAGAGGCTGCGGAAATCCAGGTTGGTGGTACCCACCGTGGCAACCCGGTCGTCGGATACAAAGGTCTTGGAATGGTTAAACCCCGCGGTATACTCGTAGACCTTTACCCCCGCGGACAGGAGCTGCCGGTAATAGGACCGGGACGTTACGGCCACGATCCGTTTGTCCCACCGGTGGGGGGTGATGATCCGCACATCCACCCCGCTTTTTGCCGCCAGGGTCAGGGCGGAAAGAAGGTTGTCGTCCACGACCAGGTAGGGGGTGTTGATATACACGTACTTTCGGGCGCTGTTGATGATCCGGATATATACATGCTCCCCCACGTTTTCCGTGTCAATGGGGCTGTCCGCATAGGGCTGCACATAGCCGTCGGATTTTACGGTACAGGGACTATCCTTCCAGGGGTAGAGGGCCCGGACATCGTCCTTGTGTTCCTGTTCCAGGTTCCACATCTCCAGGAAGATCAGGGTGAGGCTCCAGGCGGCTTCCCCGGAAAGCATGATGGCCGCATCCTTCCAGTGGCCGAAGCGTTCATAAGCGTTGATGTATTCGTCCGCCAGGTTGATCCCCCCGGTAAAGGCCACCTTGCCGTCAATGGAGATGATCTTCCGGTGGTCCCGGTTGTTCTGGAGGGACGAGAAGATGGGCTTAAAGGGGTTAAAAACGATGCACCGTATCCCGTTCCGTTCCAGGTGCTGTTTGTAGGTATGGGGCAGGGACATAAAGCAGCCCAGATCGTCGTAGATGATCCGCACATCCAGCCCTTCCCTGGCCTTCCGCTCCAAAATGGCGATGATGGGATTCAGCATGGCGCCCTGGCGGAGGATAAAAAATTCCAGGAAGATATAGCGTTCCGCCCTTTCCAGTTCCGTCAAAACCCTTTGAAAAAAGGATTCCCCGGAGTTAAAGTACTCCGTCCGGGTATGGGCATAAACGGGAAAACCCGCGTATTCCTGGAGATAACAGGCCTGGGGCAGGCAATCCTCATGTTCTTTCCCCAGGGCGGGCAGGACGTTTCCGGGCCATAAATAAAAGGGGCGGTACAATAAATCCCCCGCCTGGATAAGCCTGCGGAGTTTGCGGGGATTTGACTGGGTGGAAAAAAGAATGTAAAGAAGGCCGCCGAAAATCGGGAACAATAAAATAAGGAAAATCCAGATTATCTTATAGGCGGATTTTTCTTTTTTATTGAGGATGCGGATGCTTACCAGGACGCTCAGAAGATTCAGCGCCAGGCTGACCATATGAAAGGCCATGCTTGAACCGGCGATAAAAAACAACACAAAACAAAGCTGCAGGAACAGGATGGATATGACAAAAACCCTGCGCCGGAATATTACCCGGACCCATTTTTTTTGCGTTTTGGAACTTCCGCTCTTAAAAAATCTTTTCCCCCCCATGAAGGCTCCCTATGCCGGCCAGGTTCCGGCTCCGGGGCGGATGAGTTTGATCTCATCACCGGAAAGATCCAGGATGGTAGAAAATATCCGGTCCCGGTCTTCCCCGCTGTCCAAGATAAGGTCCAGCCCGTTGATGTCCTCCAATTCCCAGCCGCCTTCAAAGAGATCCTCCTCCGGGATGGGGGGCAACTCCGCCGGCTCCGGTTCCGCCGGGGCTTCCCCCGCCGGGCCGGATGCCATGTTCCGTTTTGCGGTGATCGAATAAAGGGGACAGGCCAGGGCTTTTAAAAGCGCCAGGGGAACCGGGTGGGAGGGGATGCGGACCCCTACTTCCCGGCGGCGCAGGCCCAGGGCCTTTTCGGTTCCCAAAAGGGTTTTCAGGATAAAAACATAGGGTCCCGGGGAGAGCCTCTTGATAAGCCGGAACCGGGTATTGTCCAGGCTGCAAAATTCCCCAAATTGGGAAATGTCGGAACAGAGCAGGGTAAAGTGCCGTTCATCCCGTTCCCCCGAAAGGCGCCGTAATTTTTTAATGCCCTCCCGGGAACCCAGGGAACATACGATGAGCCAACTGGTGTCCGAAGGCAGGGCCAGAAGGCCCCCCTCACGGAGGATCGCCGCCCCCCGTCTCAGGATCCGGTCGTCGATGTTTCCGGGGACTACATATTCAATCATAGCCTTAAGGAACCCAGCTAAGCTTGTCCGGGGCGAATTCGTTCATATAGATGCGCCGGTAACGCCCGGAATGGTTTACCCCGGGATTTTCAGGAAAATAGGTTTTGCGGAAAAACCACACCACGTCGGCCATTACCGCTCCGGAATTGGTAGGAGCGTAACGGAACCAAATTTTCTCATCCGCCAGTATTTTTGCCCTTTTCGGGTTTCCTGT
>JAITRD010000092.1 GCA_031288575.1 Treponema sp.
TGCCCGAGGGCGGTAAAACGGCGGAACTGCGGGTATATATAGAAAAAAACCAGGTTTCTCTGCTCCTGGACCTTTCCGGGGAGCCCCTTTTTAAGCGGGGTTACCGGACCGAGGGGGGCATCGCTCCCCTGCGGGAAACCACCGCCGCGGCGATCCTCCTCCTTGCGGGGTGGCGCCGTAAATTCCCCCTTCGGGATCCCTTCTGCGGGTCCGGCACCCTTATCATTGAGGCGGCCCTCTATGCCTGGGATATGGCCCCCGGGCTGGGAAGGTCCTTTGCCCTGGCGGAACTCCTCCCGGGGGATGCGGGGATCGAGGGGAAGGTCCGGGAGGAGCTTTTGGGGAAGGTGGACCTTTCCCGAACCCTGCGGATTTCGGGGAGCGACGCCGATACCCGGGCGGTGTCCCTGGCAAAGTCTAACCTCAGCCGGGCCTATGAACTGGCCCGGGGGCAAGTTCCCCGGCGGGGGATACTTTCCGATCCGTCGCAGCCCTTTGACGAAGGGGGCCCGGCATCCTCCTGGCCCGAGGTCCGGGTCCTCCCCATGGAACAGGCCCGCGCGCCCGGAGAGGATCCCGGTTTTATCATCACCAATCCGCCCTACGGGAAACGGCTCGGGAGCCCGGAATCGGCGGAGGGGATCTACCGGGAGATGGGGAAACTGGCCCGGCATTTTCCCGGCTGGAAGCTTGGGGTAATTACGGATCATCCGGGATTTGAATCTTTTTTTGGCATAAAGGCCGATTCCTGCAAAGAGATTATCAGCGGGGCCGCGGCCGCCTATTTTTTTCAATATGATACTCTTTCAAAACAAAAGTTTTAAACGTGGGGAGCGGTATGTCAATTATTGTGGAACATGAAAAACGGCGGCGGGAAATTCTGGAAAGGGCCCTGGATGTTTTTATGGATGAGGGTTTTGAGGACGCGACCTTTCAGAAAATATCCGACCGCTGCGGTATTACCCGGACGACCCTGTATATTTATTTCAAAAACAAAAAGGACATCTTTAACTACAGCATTAAGCAACTCATGGGGGAAGTTGAAGCGGATATCCAGCAAGTCCGGGGAGATAAGACCCTCAATTATACGGATAAACTTACCCGGGTGCTTCAGGTGATTATTGACCGTTTGGGGGAAAACCGCCGGATCCTGTCGGTGGTGCTTAATTATCTGCTTTATGCCGCCAAAAGCGATTCCAACCCTGACAGCCTCGTCCGCCGCCGGACCATACGTTTAAGGCACATGCTGGCAACCATGGTGATAGAGGGGATTCGGTCGGGGGAAATTATTTCCGCGAATATCAGAAACATCGACGACCTCCTCTACGGCCTTTTGGAAACCGCCATATTCCGTTTGGTGGTGCTTAAACGTTCCACCGCGGAGGAGTTGAAGCAGGCGGCGGCGCTGGTAATCCGGCAGTTGCGGGTCAGGCCGGGCCTGCCGGAGGAGTTATAGGTACCCGCCGGGGGAAGCTTCCCTGCCCAGGATGCCTAAACTTGACCCACAAAATTCTGTGTAATTCCCGCTGGGGAAGGGAAAATGCCGGGAAAAATGCTTGTAGAGTCCGCCTCCGCTATCTTCGATACGCTCCGGCGGGGAATTCCTAATATTTTTCCCGGCCTTTCCCCTTCCCCGGCGGGCCTACTCAAGAAAAGTGGGGCAACTTTAGCCTGAAGGGGGGATAACGGTACTCGTATAATGAATTTACCGCTTGAATTGTGGGTCAAGTTTAGCCAGGATGCCTGAGGGGCCATGGCCGGGGAAAAACGCCGTGTCCCCGGGAAGGGCAAAAAGCTTCCGCAGGCTGGCTTCCAGGGCGCGGCTGTCTCCGCCGGGAAGGTCCGTGCGGCCTACCCCGTTTTGGAAAAGGGTATCCCCGCTAAAAAGGACCCCCGCCTTTTCATCGTAAAATCCGACGCTCCCCGGGGTATGTCCCGGCAGATGTAAAACCCGGAAGGGCCCCAGAAGCTCGCCGCCGGAAAGGAGCCGCCCCGCCGGCGGCAGGGATTCCCAGAATTCGCCGGCAAGGGATATCCCCAAGGCGGCCAGGGTTTCCCGGTGGATTTGGCTTGCCCCCGGGCCCAGATAGGGGGCGTCCGCCCGGTGGATAGCGATTTCCGCCGGAAGGCCGTAAACCCTGGCGGCATGGGCCGCCAAAGCCGGGAGGGCGGCGATATGGTCAAAATGCCCATGGGTCAGCAGGATGTACCGGGGGCGGAGGTTTAATTTGTCCATCCGTGCTATTATGATATCAGCCGGGGCGCCGGGATCGATCACCGCACAGGGACGGCCCGGCCCCCCGGGGGGATCATCCAGGGGATAGATCCAGCAATTAACGGCAAAAGCGCCGGCTACAATAGGTTTAATGGTATATTCGGACATGGAGGAATAATACCCTGAGAATTTCTGATTTACTAGTGATTATAGCCCTGGTTATCTTTTGGTACGGCCTTGTCCCGGTGGCGGGGGCCTTCGCGAACCGCCATAACTGGCGGGTTTTTAGGGCGTGTTTTGATAATCTCCGGCTCCGGCCGCTTTTGGATTATGCAATTTACAGCCGGGAAGAAGGGGGAGAGGGGAACTACCGCTTTACCGGCGGGGTTGAATCGGTTACCGACGGCCATACCCTTTGGGTCCGGGGGGAAAACCTGACGGTCCCCATTGCCCTGGCGGGGGCCCACACCTATGTATTGTCCATGCCGGAAACCGGCGCCCCGGAAGTTTTTGACCCCGGGGAAAAAGCCCCGGAACGGGTCCGCTGGGACCGGGTATCTGCCCTGACCGAGGGGGCCAAGGTTTTTGTCGGGGGCTCCCTGGTACTCCGGGAGAACCGGCGGATCTTCGTCTCCACCCGGGAACAGCCCCTGCTGGTGATTTTTTATGACGGCCCCGACCGTTTCCTTACTCCCCGGACCATCCGGGCGGGGAGGAGCCGGAATGAATATTGGAATGTCCTGACCCCCTATGCTTTTATCCTGGGGTCTTTCTCCCAGCTCATCATCGCGTTCTCTTTCCTTTCGCGGCCGGCCTTCCTCCTGACCGTCATTACCGCCTTTACCGCCCTTTTTGTCCCCCTTTTCCCTCTGATTCCCCCGGGGATACTCTGCACCGTGGTGTACCGGTACCTTTGGGGGCGGGCCCGCCTTTTACGGGCCTACCGGGATTTGGTACGGCTCCCTTTAAAATATTTTCTCCCGGGAACAAACACCTGCCGTCTGCCCGGCGGGGAATTTTACGGCGCCTTTTCGTATGCCCCCTTGTCCGAAAAAATCCGGGAAGGGGAAATCCCCTTCCTGATCCCCCGGGAGGAAGGGAAAAAAAAGGAGGGCTGGTACATTTACGGCGCCCTCTCTGAGGGCGTAACAGCCTTCGGGAATGGTGAAAAGGAAGGAAGGGCGGCACAGATTCTGCCCCGGGAACCCCGGGATGTTTTTGCCCCCTTTGGGATTATTCCGGGAAACCCCGAAAGGCTGATCCGGCGCTATACCCGGCAGGCCTATATTCTGGGAATTATCTCCTGGGTGATTCTTTTAATCGGCCTAACCATGAATATTTTTTTTGTCGCCCTGATTGTGTACCTCTTATCCTATCCCAGATAAGGGGCTTCTCGCTTTTTGGCTCCCTAATTGTCGTTTTCTTTCCGGTCCGGCATATATAAAACATACCTGACGGCGTAGGGCCTAAAGGATTCCCTGAGCAATACCCGGGAAAAACCCTCCATTCCGGCGGGCAAGTCCAGAAAGATATGGCTTAGGCTGTCGATTGTCTCAATCAGATGGGAAAGCAGGGCTTCCCCGATGCCCAGGCCCCGGTATTCGCTTTTTACTTCCAGGGCAATGATCCGCAGGACCGGCTCCTCCCGGACTGCCGAAATATAGGCGGCAAAGTCGCCTCCCCCGGTTTCCGCAATCAAGGCCAGGTCTCCCGGAAACACCCATTCAACGGCGGTTTCCCGGAGAAAACTTTCCGTGATAAACCGGAAACCCTCCTTTTCGCCCTGGTCGCGGCATTCCTCCAGGCAATGCCTGTGCAGTTCCTCCGCGGCGCCGGCGTCGGCCGGTTCCGCAAGGCGGAAGCGGAAATCCTCAAACACCAGATCCCCGGTTTCTTCCGGCTCCCGGCCTATCCGTTCCAGGCCCCATTCTTCCCGCAGGGCGTTGTACCAGTCCAGGATTTCCTTCTTCATTTCCCGTTCTTTAAAGGCAAACCAAAGCTTTTCCGCTTCGGGATGCTGGCTTAAAATATTCTTAAATGCCCGGAAAACTCCCTTGCCCAGGTTCAAGGCGGAGGTCAGTTCATTCCGGATCAGGGGATTCCTAAAACCCGCGGCAAAACGTTCCATCAGCCGGTATCCGTGGGAAGAATCCCATGCCGGCAGCGCCAGGTACCGGCTGTCATCAGCCTTATTATCCTCAGCATTACCGGCAAATTCGGCATCCATCTCTCCCACGACGATTCCTTCCCGGGTATCCACAAAAAATTCACTGCCCTGATCTTCCATGGAAAAGAGGATGTCGTCCATTAACGCTTCAGTTAACTCAAATTGCATAAATAATTTTAGGTATAGGTTTTTCAAATCGTCAAGGACAAAATTCCTCCCGTAAAACCCGCCCCGGCACAGGAACTCTGGGAAAACCTTCCCATAGAATTTATTTACCCCGCGGGTTATAGTCAAACTATGGAAGTTATGAAACGTACAACCGACTGCGGGGCCCTCCGGAAAACCGACGCGGGCAAGGAGGTTACGCTAAACGGGTGGGTACACCGGAAGCGCGATCATGGGGGCATTTCTTTTATCAATCTCCGGGACCGGTACGGGATAACCCAGGTCGTGGTGGACACGGTTCCGCCGGCGGAAACCGGGGCGGAACCGGAGGGGGCGGAAGTTTTGGCGGAGGCCGCGGCGGAACTCCGGAACGAATATTGCGTCGCCGTGGAGGGAACAGTCCGTCCCCGGCCGGATTCCATGGTAAACCCCGAAATGACCACCGGCGAGATAGAGGTTGTTGCCCGTAAACTTGTCATCCTCAACCGCAGCGATGTATTGCCCTTCCAAATTGACGAAGAATCCGGCGCCAAGGAGGATCTGCGCCTGCGTTACCGCTACCTGGACCTGCGGTCCGCCGGCATGCAGCGGCGGATGCGGCTCCGCAGCGAGGTAAGTTTTGCGGTCCGGGAGTGGATGACCGGCCAGGGTTTTTACGAGATTGAGACCCCCACCTTTATCAGATCCACCCCCGAGGGGGCCCGGGATTATCTGGTTCCTTCCCGGCTTTATCCGGGCAAATTTTACGCCCTGCCCCAATCTCCCCAGATATACAAGCAGCTCCTTATGGCGGCGGGGTTCGATAAATACTTTCAAATTGCCCGGTGCTACCGGGACGAGGATGCCCGGGGGGACCGCCAGCCGGAGTTTACCCAGATAGACATTGAGATGTCCTTTGTAAGCCGGGACGATATCCTTTCCATGACCGAAGGGCTTTTGGGTTATGTCTTCAAAAAAACCCTGGGCCGGGAACTTCCCCCCCGTTTCCCGCGGCTTACCTATGAAGAAGCCCTGGAATGGTACGGCACGGATAAACCGGATCTCCGCTTCGGGATGCGGCTTCAGGATTTTTCCCCCTATGTATCCCTGGGAGATTTCCGGGCCTTTCAGGACGCCCTGGCCGCCGGGGAAGCGGAAAAAGCGGCGGCGGCGGAAAAGGGAATCACCCTTCCCGGAGGGGCCGTCAAGGCTTTGGTAGTTCCCGCTAAACTTATGGGCAATGCCTCCTATTCCCGCAAGCAGATCGAGGAACTTGAGGCCCAGGCAAAAATTTACAAAGCCCGGGGACTGGCCTGGATGAAGGTTGCCCCCCGGCAAGAGGGGGAAGGCGGGGCGGTTTTGGAAGGGGGGATAGCCAAATTTTTCGCCGGGCATTCCGCGGAGATTATCCGGGGGCTGGGGGCGGAGCCGGGGGATCTCATCCTTTTCACGGCGGATTCCCGGCGGCAAATCGCCAATATTGCCCTGGGCGCGGTCCGGTCCAAGCTCGGCAGGGATTTGGGGCTCTGCGGCCCCGGCCCCGACGGGTCCCTCCGTTTTGAATTTG
>JAITRD010000115.1 GCA_031288575.1 Treponema sp.
CGCTTACAAAATTTGGTATTAAACCAAGGAACCCGCTCGCCAGTTCGCGGGGGAGGGTATAATCAACTTCCTATCGAACGAGCCTCCGTTCAAACAACGGTAACGCTAAAGATACCGCAGGGCTTGCCCTGCGGAGGCTCATTCGGCTGCGGAGGATTCCCTGAATGTGGAAGAAAAGACCTTTGTTGCAACATATTACCGCCATATACCGGAGAGTTTTCTGCCGACCTATCCCGGAATTCTTATCGGCGCGGAACTGGCGGGGGTTGCCCTGTCCGCCTTTCTTATTGGCATGCTCCCGGTTGTGTGTATAACCATAACCCTGGGCTTTATATTTTACCTGCGGAAAATACCGAAGGAAACGGGAAATCCCCCGGGTTTAACCCGCTCAAAGGATGCTCTGATCCTGTTTCAGAGCCTTTGGCAGCTCCTCGTTATTGTTCTGCTGGTTATATTTTTCCAATTCCCGGTTTATCTTACGGTGCTGTTTATTATTCTCCCAAGCATTTTTATTGACCGTTTTAAATGGGATGAATTAAAGCAAATGTTTTATTCGGCCTTTGAGCCCAAGCTCATAATTAGTACGATTGTGATAATGATCTTCAAGGATCTCATTATTGAATCGAAGGTTATTACCATCATGCCGGAGATTTTTAATAAACTGCCCCTTCCTTCTTTTTTGATTTATGTGCTGATCATTTTCTTCGGTTCCCTGGTAAGCGGGCAGCAGGCGATCAATGTGGTTGTTCTTCCGATGGCCTTTGCCGTGGAAAGCGGTGAAGGCATTCCCCTGTTTATCCTGCTCATGACATGCGGTTATTGCGCGATGCAGCTTTCCCCTACCCATATCTGCCTTGCCATCATTGCGGACTATTTTAAAGTCAGCATGGGAAGCTTAGTAAAAAAGACGCTGCCCATCATTCTTGTGCTGCTTTTTATTGTTTGTTTGTATTATTTGCTGCTCAGGCTTTTTATATAGCCCGGGCTTTCCACGGTACAAGTTAAGAAGGGGGAGCACCGTGATTCCAAAGGGTCAAAAAATTCTGCCGCATACGGACCTTTTTTGACGCTGCTCCCCCTGCCTCCAGCCTCCTCGGGCTACGCCCTGCGGTGGCTTCCGGCACCCCCACTGTGGGTTCGGAAATTTCTGGGGGGAACGCCGCGTTACCTCTCCTCAGAAATACGCTCTCGCGTGCTTTCTCCGGGCGCCCCCTGGCTTCAACCCCGCTCCGCGGGTTTTCCGCCACCCCCACTGTTGGTTCGGAAATTTCTGGGGGGAACGCCGCGTTACCTCTCCCCGTGAACACGCTCGATATCTCGCGTGCCTTTACCGGGCGCCCCCTGGCTCCTTAACGGAGCGGTTTTACCCCGCCTGCTCCGGCGCGGATAACCTGGATTGAGGATGCCAGGGCGGTGAAGCTGATGAGGAGGGCCAGAACAATTGCCGGAAGGCCGGGGCTTATCACCATAAAGTTATACATCCCGTGGATGGCAACGGCGGACAAAAACCGGCACAGGGCATGGACCGGTTTCCGGTTTCCGATCGTCACCGCAATCCCCACCCGGGCGCCGCAGGCGCCGTGGAGGGGGGCGGCGGTAACGGCCCGGAGCAGGGTAATCCCCATATTCACCGCCCCATAAACGGCGCTTTCAATGAGGGCGAAACCCAGCCCCGCGGCAAGCCCCGCGGCGGCGCCGACATCCGGGGCATAGGGAACCCCCTCCGGCTTTATTTTCCCCGGTTCCGGGCTGCCCGGTTCTATCCGGCCCAAAAAACGGCCGCCCAGGTAAAAAAGGAGAAAGAGCGCCGCCAAACGGCCCGTTTCTTCGGTTAAAGCTATCCGTATAAAAATATGAAAAGCGAGCAGCCCGATGCCTTCCCGCGCCTTAATCATGCCCTCCAGGGGGAACACCAGATTTTGCAGGAGGGCGGCGATGCCCAGGGCAAGGGCCCCCGCCAGGAGGGAAAGCAAAAACCAGAGAGCGGACAAGGGAAATTTACCGGAACGGACCCAAAGATAAACCAATAACGCAGGCAGGGCGGCGAAAAAAATGAGTAAGAATAATACCCACAATCCTTCCATATATAAATATACTATATGGCAAATACTAGCATAATGCTAATACTTTCGGTAAGGTATATGCTATGGAAACCGAAGCAAAATTTTGCTTCCCCGGCCGGATCGTCCTGACCGGGCCGAAACACGCGGGAAAATCCCGGACAGCCGCGGCCTTGGCGTGTTTGTATCACGCCGACTGTTTTGATCTGGACGAATTGATAAGCGCCCAAACCGGCAAAAGCCCCCGGGCTTTATACCGGGAGGGGCCCGGCGTGTTCCGGGAGGCTGAAACCCTGGCTCTGGAGGCCCTGCTTAAATCCGGGAAACGGGGCGTCATTGCCGCCGGGGGGGGCATTATTGACAATGGCCCGGCGGCGGCGCTTCTGGAAAAAGCGGAGGGGCTTGTCATTATTTACCTGGATGTTTCCGCGGATACCGCCTGGCAGCGGATAGCGGCCCAGGCCGCCCGGGACGGCGGACTGCCCCCCTTTCTGAATACCCCCCGGCCCCGGGAGACCCACCGGGACCTGCATGAACGGCGGGCCGCGGCTTACCGGAACCTTGCCCGTCTGACCATTTGGGCGGAAGGAAAATCCCCTGAGGAAATTGCCCGGGAAATAAGCCGGGCCCTGGCGGATTCCGG